>JALYYN010000277.1 GCA_030946525.1 Actinomycetota bacterium
CACCGGGGCCGGGGCCGGGGTCGCCGGGGTCCCGGTCGGAGCGGCTGCCTCGGTCGCGGCGGCGCCGACCGACGAGCGGGCCGCCACCGTGGGCTGTGACGTGGCGCCGCACGCCGGGGCCACGGCCAGTGTCGCCGCCAGGGCTCCCAGCCGGATCCACCGCATACCCGGTTGTCGGCACCGCGGCCGCTGTGCTTGAGCGCCACTGGCCGGGAGGGCCCGGCTCGGCGCGGACGATCAGGGGCGCTCGATGGGAACGGGCTCGATGTCGTCGGCGGGGGTGAACCCCAGCACCTGGGCGTAGAATGACAGCTCGGCCTCGGCGACCCGGTGGATGGTCGCCGCCCGGCGGAACCCGTGCTGTTCGCCCTCGAAGGTCAGGTAGGCGAAGGGGAGCCCGGCCCGGCGGAGGGCGGCGACCAGGACCTCGGCCTGGGCGGGGGGCACGACCTTGTCCTCGGTGCCCTGGAAGATGATGAGCGGGGCGGCCAGGCGGTCGGCCTGGTGGATGGGAGACCGGGCCCGGTACAGCTCGGCGGCCTCGGGCCACGGCCCGATCAGCCCGTCGAGGTAGCGGGCCTCGAACTTGTGGGTGTCGGTGGCCAGGGCGGTGAGGTCGGCCACGCCGTAGGCGCTGGCACCGGCGGCGAACACGCCGCTGGTGAGGGCCAGAAGGGCCGTGAACCCGCTGGCGCTGCTGCCCCGGACGACCATTCGCCCGCCGTCGACCTCTCCGGTATCGGCCAGGTGGCGCGCCGCGGCCACGCAGTCCTCCACGTCGACCACGCCCCACTGGCCGTCGAGCCGGCGGCGGTAGGCCCGCCCGTACCCGGAGCTGCCGCCGTAGTCGACGTCGACGACGGCGATGCCCCGACTGGTCAGGAACTGGGTCCCCAGGTCGAGTGCGGACGAGGCCTGCGACGTGGGGCCGCCGTGGCTGGTGACAACCAGGGGCGGCCGCTCGCCGGGAGGTCCCTCATGGTCGGGGTGCGCCGGCGGGTAGTAGAGGGCGTGGGCCGTCCGCCCGCCGGCGGTCGGGAACTCGAGCGACCGCGGCGAGGAGATGTAGCCGGCGTCGACGGCCAGGGTGCGACTGCTGCGGACCACGGTCGTGGCCGCGGTCGCCGGATCGACGACCACGACCGCCGGGGCCAGGGCGGAGGACGCGGCGATGGCCGCCACCGAGTCGCCGTACGGCCGGACCGACGAGAACGAGGTGTACGGCAGGTCGAGCGGATCGCCGCCCAGCACACCGAGCCGGCCGGCGCCGCCCTCGGACCAGCCGGCGACCAGCCCGCCGTGGCCGAGGAAGGCGTAGGTCGACTGGCCGAACACCCAGTCGGGGCCGCCGTACTCGGCGTCAGCGGGGGCGAGGGGCCGGCCCTCGCGGTACAGGTTCCACCAGCCGGTGCGGTCGGAGAGCCAATGGAGGGCGCCGTCGGGGGACCAGCGTGGCTGGCTCACCGACTCCTCGGTTCCCCCGGTGACCGGCTCCTCCTCGCCGGCCAGCCACAACTCGGTGCCATCCCACGGCATGCGGGGATGGTCCCAGGACAGCCAGGCCAGGCGCCCGGTGGGCGACCAGCGGGGCGCGGCGTAGAAGTCGTGGCCGGTGGCGACCACCGTCGGGTCGCCGTAGCCGTCGGTGGCCAGGCCTGCGTGGCCCGAACGCAATGACAGCTCGACGAGGTCGTTCACGACGCCGCCGTCCGGCAGGTGACGCTCGCGCACGCACGCGAGACGGGCGCCGTCCGGGCTGACGTCCCCGTCGGCGTACCGGGCCCCCTCGGGGGTGAGGGGCCGGGGCTCGCCGCCGGGGTCCAGCCGCCACAGGCGCTGGTCGGCGAAGTTCGAGAAGAACACGGTGTCGCCGTGCAGGCAGAACGCGCCACCGCCGTACTCGTGCACGGTGGAGCGGGCCGAGAAGCCGGGGGGCAGGACGTCGGACGGCTCCTCACCCGCCACCCAGCGGACGATCACCTGGCGACCGGCCTCGGCGGGACGGCCCTCGACCCAGTAGAGCGCGTCACCGGAGACCTGCAGCTGGCTCAACGACACCGCCCGCTCGACCAGCATGGCCGCGGTGATCGGGGAGGGCCAGGAGCCGTAGGGCAGGGTCGCCATGCCCCGCGCAGGCTAGACGGCGGCGGTCACACCGCGGCCGCTGCGGCCTGGGGCCGGGTCTCGCCGGCCCGGGTGACCTCCTGAGGGACGTCGCCCGGCACCCTGGGCGCCTCCATCTCGACGGTGACCGTGCCGTGGTCCTCCTCCCACCGCACCACGTTCACGACCGCGGCGTAGACCACCAGCCGGCCGAAGAACAGCAACCAGGCCAGGATGGCGAACACCACGCCGAGCGTGCCGTACAGCGCGGAGGCGGAGGCGACGGCCTTGGGCACGTAGAAGGCACCGACCGCCTTCAGGACCTCGAGGCCGATGGCGCCGGTTACCGCGCCGGGCAGCAGGGCCTTCCAGCCCACGTCGCGTGTGCCGAGGACCTTGAACGTCCACAGCCACAGGCCGAGGTTGACCGACAGGCCGGCGATGATCCCGAGGGGGGCGAACAGTCCGGGGAGGATGCTGATCACCGCCGAGGTGGCGAACGAGGTGAGGAACAGCAGCGTGGCCCCGGCCAGCCACAGCAGGCCTTCGAGCTTGTCGCGCCAGCCCCGCCCGGTCACCTGCCAGGCGGCATTGATGGCGTACTGGACGGCGGCCACCAGTCCGAGGCCGGACCACAGCAGGCCGATGACGCCGAAGACCGACGCCGCCTTCCGGCTGTGCTGGGCGGTGCCGATGGCGCTGGTGATGGCCGTCGCCGCTTCGCCCTTGAGTGCCAGCCGGTCGACGACGTCGGAGGCCAGGTGCGGCGAGCCGGCGGAGACGAACCCGAGCACGGCGATGGCGAAGAGGAGCAGGGGGAAGATGGACAGGAAGGCCGACAGCGTCACCGAGGAGGCCAGGTAGTTCCCGTTCAACTCGCCGTACCGCTTCTGAACCGACAGCACGGTGCCGAACCACTTCCACCGCGCACCCAGCGCGTCGAGCTTCTGCTTCACGGCTTCGTCTGTACCCAACTCCTGTGTTGCCGGCACCCGCCCTACGCTCTGTGCGTGGACCTCCCCCGGCTGCGGATCGACGAGCTCGACCCCAACCGCATCCCGTCCCACGTGGCCGTGGTCATGGACGGCAACGGGCGGTGGGCCCAGAAGCGCGGCCTGGCCCGCACCGACGGTCACGCGGCAGGGGAGGAGGCCCTCTTCGACACCGTCGAGGGCGCCCTCGACCTGGGGGTGAAGTGGCTGACCGTCTACGCCTTCTCGACCGAGAACTGGAAGCGGCCGCCCGACGAGGTCCGGTACCTCATGCGGTTCAACGAGGGGATGCTGCTTCGGCGGCGGGACGAGCTGAACGGGCGGGGCGTGCGCATCCGATTCCTGGGACGCCGGGACTGGCGGGTGCCGCGCCGGCTGATCCGTCGCATGGACGAGGCCCTGGAGCTGACCGCCCGCAACCGGAAGATGACGCTGACCATCGCCTTCAACTACGGGGGTCGGGCGGAGATCGTCGACGCGGTGCGATCGCTGGTGGAGTCGGGCGTGTCGGCCCGGGGCATCGACGAGAAGGCGATCCGGGCGCACATGTACCACGCCGACATGCCCGACCCCGACCTTGTGGTGCGCACGTCGGGGGAGTACCGGATCTCCAACTTCCTCCTGTGGGAGCTGGCCTACAGCGAGCTGGTCTTCACCGACGTGCTGTGGCCCGACTTCCGCCGGGAGCACCTCTTCGAGGCGGTGCGGGAGTTCCAGCTCCGGGACCGGCGGTTCGGGGGCCTGGAGGCCTGAGCGCCATCCCGGCCGTGACGGGCCGGACGTCCCATACTGGCCGGATGGGGTTGTACCGCGACCAGGGGGTCGTGCTGCGGACGTGGCGGCTGGGTGAGGCCGACCGCATCGTCAACCTCATGACCGAGCGCCACGGCAAGGTCCGGGCCGTGGTGAAGGGGGTGCGGAAGACCAAGAGCCGCTTCGGGGCCCGGCTGGAGCCCATGGTCCACGTCTCCCTGCTCTTCTACGAAGGCCGGGAGCTCGACATCGTCACCCAGGCCGAGGCGCTGGAGCACTTCAAGGCGGTGCGGGAGGATCTCGACCGCCTGGCCAAGGCGCAGGTCCTACTGGAGGCGACCGACCACCTGGGCCAGGAGCGCCACGCCAACCCGCGGCTCTACTCGATGTTGCTGGGCGCGCTGCGGGCGCTGGCGGCACGGGACGCGCCGTTGCTGGTGCCGGCGTTCTTCCTCAAGCTGCTGTCGACCGAGGGCTTCCACCCTCTCCTCGACGAGTGCGCAGCGTGCGGCGAGCGCTACGGCCTGGCCGGCTTCGACCTGGCCCAGGGCGGCGTGCTCTGCGTGTCGTGCTCGGCGCGGGGGGACGCACTTCCCGTGTCCGATGTGGGGTTGGATCTGGTCCGCCGCATCCTGGGCGGCGACCTGTCCGGCGCCCTGGGCGTGCCGCTGAGTGCCGCCACCCTGGAAGTCGAGCGGCTGGCCACCCGCGCCCTCGAGTACCACCTCGAGCGCCGCATGCGCTCCCTGCCGGTGGCGGGCGCCCTCGAGGGCTGACGCTCTGCTGCGCCCTCTGCGGCTACTGGGCCGAGGCCGCCGAGCGTGCGATGTCGTGGCTCTGGCGACGAACTTTGCACACGCTCGCTGCAAATTGTCACACCCTTTCGGCATACTTCGACCCTGGACGCGGCCATCGCAGTGATCGCCGCCCGGCAGCGCGGGCTGCTTCTCCGGTCGCAGGCCGAGGGCGTCGGTGCCACCGACGCAATGATCCGCCACCGGGTAGCTGCGGGGCGATGGGTGCGGGTGTGCCCGGG
>JALYYN010000358.1 GCA_030946525.1 Actinomycetota bacterium
ATGCGGCCATCATTGGCCCACCGGTCGATGGTCTTGGTCGAGACGTGCAGCGACCGGGCGGCCTCGCCGGGGCTCAGGTACCGCCGGGAACCTTCGCCGGACTGCGATGCCATGGTCATGTCGCCTCTCCCCTCATCGCCGTGGGACCCGGCGGCAGAGCGCTCAGGTCGACGTCCGGCGTTCATCGGACACCGAGGACCGGCCAAGACTTGACGGTTACCCTCTGCGTGCAGTCAACCACTCCAGGCGATATCTCGTCGAGGAGGTATCGCCAATGGCGCCATCGGCCCACCCAATAGCCGGCGTGCGGGCATGTGGTTCTCCCCCGGTGGCGAGGTTGGAGGCGTCGACGGCCGTTGAGGCGACCGCCGACGCCTTCACCACCCGGTGCGCTCCGGGCCCGGCGGAGACCCTGGAGCACGGGGGGAGTCTGGTCGGGCGGACCCAACAGAAGCCCCACGGCGCCCCAAGGAAGACCCAACAACCTGCTGACAGTCGAACCGACACCGTCCGCATCGACCCCGGAGGCAACGAGGTGGACGTGGCCAGGAGGGCGTTGAAGAAGGGGGGCCGCTGCGGCTCTCCCGGTAGGAGCCACCGAGCGCGCAGGGTCTCCGTCGCTACAGGTCGGCGGTGGCGGGGTAGGGAGGACTACGGCGACGGCCGGGTGGTCCGGCATTCGTCGTGCTGGGATCTGCCCCGCCGTCGCCACGCGCTTGCCCAGGGGCCCTCAGCCCGAGCGGCGACGGCGCGCCGGAGGGGGCGGCGGCGCGCCGGATCGGCCCAGCACCGCCCGGGCGTCTTCGACGAGGAGGGGCACGCACTCCTCCAGCAGCATTCGGGCCACGCTGACCGGCTCGGCGAGCGCGAAGAGCCTGTCCCCGTCCAGGGACAGGCTGAAGGCGTCGCTGAACGCCCCGGGGACGTGGCCCACCGCCAGCCGGGCACCGACATCGAGGACGAAGTCGACGAGGACGGCTCGCACCTCCTCGGCGGTGGTGACGGCGAGGAGGGCGCGGGTGGCCCGATAGAGAGCGTCGGGGCGCGACACGCGACGTCGCCGGGGATCACCCTCGACGCCGGTGGCGAAGGTGGTGGGGGCGGTGGGAGCTCCAGCAGCGGCCTGGCCGGCCCGGAGATCCTCGGCGGTGAGCACCTCGGTCCGCACCAGCAGCCAGCCGGCGGCCACGCCCAGCCGGTGGCGGGCCCGGTCGTGGTGGCAGAGCGCTCGCGTCAGTGCCTCCCCGGGGTGGGCGGCGAACAGCTCGATCTGCATGGCGTAGCGCCGGGGGCTGTAGAGGGCAGCGGGGCGCCAGTCGGCGAGGTCGTCGAGGAGGCGTTCCACGGTGTCCAAGCCGATGTCGCAGCCGCCGTCGGGTGCCGCCCATTCCAGCACCACCGCCCACACCTGGCCGCCACCGGCGCCTTCCCGGTGGTCCTGCGTGCCGCCCCATCGCTCTTCCACTGCGGCTCCCCAGCCCGGTTGGTTCTCCGTTGCGGTCGCACAGTCTCGACGGCGCCGCGACGACCCGTCAATCCCGGCCTCATCCCACGGGCCCGGGCATAGCGTGGAGCAGCGGGAGTGGCCCGCTCCCGGTCCGCCGCCGGGACCGGTCACCCCTCCCGTTACGACGGACCGGGGCCTCAACCCCGGTCCGTCACCTCTGCGCCTGCGCTCCCGCTCTGGGGGAACCGGCGCCGGCGATCAGTGGTCACGGCCGTGGCGACCGGGCGACAGCTGTGGCGCGGGTCGCCGAATCGCCGCCAGCGCTGATGCCCACGCCGGGAGCCACACGGCTGCCACGGCGAGGGCCACCACGGCGACGGTCACCCGCATGCTCGGTGCTCCTACCGGGAGTGCCTCCAGCGGCCCCGCTTCTTCAGGGCGCTCCCGGCCACGTCCCCCTCGTCGCCTCCGGGGTCGAGGCAGACGATGTAGGTCGACCTAAGCAGGTCGGGTTCTCTCAGCACCTCCCCCTGGTGCCCTTCGCCGCCCTGGTGCCGAGCATCCCCACCAGTGCCACCTCCTCGGCCAGCTCCACCACGTCACCCACGCGCAACGCCATCGCCCGCCTCCCGACCGCTCGAGCCACCCGAATCCCTATCCGCAGCTCTCTCGTCGGAGCGGCATTCTGGAGCCAGGTAGCCGTCGAGTTGGGACGGACGGAGGGAGGCGATCCCTCTGGCGGACGAGGCTCCCATGCGAGGCCTCAGGCTGATTCACCTGATGCGGCGTCACGAAGGCCCCCATCGAGTCGGTGGGTCCCGGCGAGGCGGGGCACGGCCGGCCCCTGGATCTCGGGCAGCTGCGGCCACCTCCGCTCTGGGACCCCCCAGTCATACTCCCAGAGCGAGGTGGCCACATCATCGACGTGGGACCGGTCGATTTATGACGCGGGTCGCGAAAGTCTTCCGCGGTGCCTATCCTGGCGGGACGCTGAGCACGGCGGGAGGGTAGGAGGTTGCCCAGACATAGCGCGGCGGACATTACGGACGTGGTCACCCCCCTCGACGAGCTGTTCCGACTCCATCGGGATGCGGCCTGGCGACTGGCCTTCGCCGTCACCCGTAACCGCGATGACGCCTCCGACGCGGTCGCCG
>JALYYN010000376.1 GCA_030946525.1 Actinomycetota bacterium
GTGCGAACCGACGGTGGGACCCTCGCGGCCGACGGCACCGTGCGCGCCGCCGCCGAGAGGCTGGCGGCTGTCGACGCCGCAGCTGCAGCGGCCCGGGCGAGCCGCCTTCCCGAACCGACCTCGACCACCGCGGCGCCGTCCACGACCGTCACCACGGGACGGCCCGGGTCGACGTCCACGTCGACCTCCACCCCGAAGTCGACCTCGACGTCCACCTCGGTGCCGAACACCTCCGACCCCATCATCGTGAAGATCCCGTACACCGCAGGGCGCACGTCCTGGACGGGCGTATCCGAGGGTGTGACGATCACGGTGAAGGTCGACAAGGCCAACCCCGGCGTCGGTGAGCCGGTCCAGTTCGACATCGAGGCGTCCAGCGCGACCCGGGCCTGTTGCGTGATCGTCGCCCAGTTCGGGGACGGCGCCGTGTCGGGCCAGCAGAGCGGGACCGGACCCTGTGTCCCGGGGGCGCCGCAGGGCCACGGGCCGGTCAGCCTAAGCACGAGCCACGCCTACGCGGTGAACAGCCAGTACATGTTCTGGATCAAGGCCCTGACGGGCAACTGCGACGAGCCCGGCGTCGCCGCGCAGCTGTTCGGGGAGCTCCAGGTCGGCTCGCCGCAGACCGGCCAGGGCCCCTCCCGCCCCAATGTGACAGTGTCGCGGACCGGGATTTCCCACCCCGGCGACCGGACCTGGGCCGAGGTCCTCGCCATCGCCAAGGACGACGACGGCTGGGTCCGTACCGCAACCCTCGACTGGGGCGACGGGACGCCACCGCAGGTGTTCCCGACGGGGATGGTCTGCAGACCGACGATATCGGGCTATCCGGGCGGCACCCAGATCGTCTTCGGCTCCGCCGGATCGGGCGAGGGCGTCCACCACTACGCCGCCCCGGGGACCTACACGATCACTGTGACCGCCGTCTCCACCGGATGCGACGGGACGATGACCCAGACCGGGATGGGGTCGCTCGTCTGGGACACCGCATAGAGCCGCTTTGAGATCAGGCGGGCGCGGCGCCGGCGTCGACCCTTCGGCGCTGGGGGCCGATGGTGGCCGACGGGTCCTCGGCCGACTCGAAGCCGGCCCGGTAGACCGAGAAGCGGGTGAGCACGCTCCCGGTGGCCAGCAGCGCGCCGGCGGCCACGGCGACGGAGCGGCGGTGCCGGGCTCCGGCCAGGGCCAGGATCCCACCGGCGGCGGTGCATGCCTCTGCGGCGCGCTTCAGCCTGCCTGCCCCGCCGTCGCGGTACGGGCCGGCGGCGTCGCCGAGGGCCCGCTCCATGGCGCGGAAGGCGCCGAGTTCCGCGGCGGCGCCGAGGGCGGCCAGGCGCCGGGCGGGACCGGCGTCGTCGACCGGCGTGAGGGCCAGGGCCACGCCGGCGGCGCTGGTGGCCGCGCTGCCGGCGAAGAGGAACGGCAGCTCACGGGAGGCGCCGTGCCAGGCCGGGATGGCCGTGTCGGTGACCAGTACCGCGGTGTAGGTGGCGACCGCCGACCCGAGAAGGCCGGCGAGCGTGCCGGCCGCGGCCCCGACGGTGGGGAGGAGGCCCGTCACCTCGCTGCCGGCGGCCATGGCCGACACGGGCGCGAAGGCGGCGAGGATCCAGCTGCCCACGCTCATGGGCGACGTCGGCTTGGCCACCCGCAGCATGTTGGCGAACCGCCCGGGCCGGCCGAGGTCGACGACCAGAAGGGGCCCGCTGACCGCCACGCCGGCGAGTGAGGTCAACATCGCTGAGCGGGCCAGGCGGGGGTACCCGGCTAGGCGGGCGCCGAGGGCGAGGGTGGACGATGCTCCGGCCAGCCCACCGGTGAAGAAGTACAGGGCGATGTAGGGCTTCCAGACCGGCTTCTTGAGGACGGGCCGGCCGTAGTACCCGTTCGCTCCCGCGGCCGATGTCATCGCCGCCGCCCGCAGGCGGCGGCAACGGCGCCGAACAGGACCACGGCGGCGCCGGCCGCCGCCTTCCACATGGCGGGCAGATCCCGGGTGGTGACGACCGGGTCGGGCGGCAGGCCGTAGACCTCCGGGTCGTCCAATAACAGGAAGAAGGCGCCGAAACCGCCCACGCCGTCGTGCTCGTCCGCCCCGTAGAGACGGGCGTCGGCCACGCCGGCCTCGCGCAGCACGCCGAGCCGACCGGCCGCCCGCGCCCGCAGCTCGTCGAGGGGGCCGAACTGGATGGACTGGGTCGGGCACGCCTTGGCGCACGCCGGCTCCAGGTCCGACTTGAGCCGGTCGTAGCAGAGGGTGCATTTCCAGACCCGCCCGTCCGGCTCCCGCTTGTCGATCACGCCGAACGGGCACGCGGGCACGCAGTAGCCACAGCCGTTGCACACGTCCTGCTGCACCACGACCGTGTCGAACTCGGTGCGGAACAGCGCCCCGGTGGGGCACACGTCGAGGCAGGCGGCGTGGGTGCAGTGCTTGCACACGTCCGACGACATGAGCCACCGGATGCCGTCGTCCCCGAGCGTCGGCGTGGTGGTGGTCGCCTGTTCGATGAAGGCCACGTGGCGCCAGGTGTCCGCGCTGAGGCCGCCAGTGTTGTCGTACGACGTGCCCAGGAAGTTCAGCCCGTCGTCGGGGACGTCGTTCCATTCCTTGCACGCCACCTCGCACGCCTTGCAGCCGATGCAGATCGACGTGTCGGTGAAGAAGCCCATGCGGGCGGTCATCGAGGTCGCCGCCCCGGTCGGATGTCGCAGGTCGCGGCCTTCACCTCCTAAATGTGGACGTTGGGATCGAGGGCCAGCGGGAACAGGTCGTTGGCCGAGTCGCCGGTGGTCAGGCCTTTCCACCCCCAGTGGTACGGGAGGCCGACCTGGTGCAGGACCTGGCCCTGCACGGTGAGGGGCTTGACCCGGTCGGTCACCAGGACCCGGGCCTCGATGGCGGAGCGGGCCGAGGTGATCGTGGCCCAGCCGCCGTTCTTCAGGCCCCGCTCGGCGGCCAGGGCGGGGCCGACCTCGCAGAACATCTCCGGTTGCAGCTCGGCCAGGTGGGCGAGGAAGCGTGACATGCCCCCGGCGGTGTGGTGCTCGGTGAGCCGGTAGGTCGTCATGACGAAGGGATAGGCGCCCGGGGGGTCCTCGTCGTTGTAGCGGTTGTGCTTGCGGCCCCGGAAGGTCTGGCGGGCGGGGTTGGCCTGCTGGGCGTAGAGGGGGTTCGAGAAGGGCGACTCCTGGGGCTCGTAGTGGGTGGGCAGCGGCCCGTCGACCAGGCCGCTGGGGGCAAACAGCCAGCCCTTGCCGTCGGTCTGCATGATGAACGGCTCGTCCCCACGCAGGGCCTTCTCCGCGGTCGCCCCCTCGGGCGGCTCGTAGTCCGGCCGCTTGTCGACCACGAAGTCGGGCACGTCGTGGCCGGTCCAGCGCCCCAGCTCCTCGTCCCACCACACCAGGCGCTTGCGCTCCGACCAGGGCTTTCCCGAGGGGTCGGCCGAAGCCCGGTTGTAGAGAATGCGCCGGTTGGCCGGCCACGCCCAGCCCCATTCCAGCGCCGTCCACTCCTGCTCCGTTCCCGGCTTGCGGCGGGCGGTCTGATTGACCTCATCGGCGTAGCAGCCGCTGTAAATCCAGCAGCCGCAGGCGGTCGAGCCGTCGGCCTTCAGCGCGGTGTAGCCGGGCAGGGTGCGGCCGTCGGGGCCGACGCCGTTGATCTCCCGCAGCACGGCCTCGGCGTCGGGATCGCCCATCTGCCCGACGAGCGGGTAGTCCCAGGTCAGGTCGACCACGGCCCGGTCGCGGGGCTTGGTCGACCCGGCCAGCTTCTCCCGGATAATGCGGCCCAGGTGCCAGTAGAACCACAGCTCCGAGCGGCAGTCGCCCTCGGGCTCGACCGCCTTGTGGTGCCACTGGAGCATGCGCTGGGTGTTGGTGAAGGTGCCGTCCTTCTCGGTGTGGGCGGCGGCGGGCAGGAAGAAGACCTCGGTGCCGATGTCGGCGGTCTTCAGCTCGCCGGTGTCGATCTCGGGGCCGTCCTTCCAGAACGTGGCCGTCTCGATCTCGACCAGGTCCCGCACGACCAGCCAGTCGAGCTCGGCCATGGCGAAGCGGTGCAGCCGGCCGTTGGCCGAGCCCACCACCGGGTTCTCGCCCATGACGAAGTAGCCCTTCACCTTGCCGTCGGCCATGTCCATGACCGTCCGGTAGGTGGAGTGGTCGCCGGTGATGAACGGTAGGCGGTCGTAGCACCAGTCGTTCCCGGCGGTGGCGGCGTCGCCCCACCACGCCTTCAGCAGGCTGACGAAATAGGCGTCGGCGTGGCCCCAGAAGCCCGCCGGGGCGGTGTTGGCCTCGATGTAGTCGGCCAGCGTGGGGTGGGCGGTGGCATGGGGCATGGGCAGGTAGCCGGGGAGGATGTTGTAGAGGGTGGGGATGTCGGTCGAGCCCTGGATGCTGGCGTGGCCCCGTAGCGCCATGATCCCCCCGCCCGGCCGTCCCATGTTCCCGAGCAGCAGCTGGATGATGGCCGCGGTGCGGATGTACTGGACGCCGACGGTGTGCTGGGTCCAGCCCACCGCATAGCAGAGCGCGGCTGTGCGGTCGCGGCCCGAGTTGTCGCACAGCGCCTCGGCAACCTCGACGAACTGCGCCCGGGGGACGCCGCAGACCTCCTCGACCAGCTCCGGGGTGTACCGGGCGAAGTGCCGCTTGAGGATCTGGAAGACGCAGCGCGGGTCCTGGAGGGTGGGGTCGGTCTCGGGCGGCTCGCCACCGGTGAGCTTGGCGCCGTGGCCGTGGGCCTCCCCCTGGGGGGCCTGCTCCCGGTGACCGGCGGACGGGGCGACCGGCATGCCCGCGTACTGCCAGGTCGCCGGGTCGTAGCTCCGCTTCTCGGGATCCCAGCCGGAGAAGAGCCCGTCGAGGTCCTCGGTGTCGCGGAAGCCGTCGTCGATGATCGTCGAGGCGTTCGTGTAGGCGGTGACGTACTCCCTGAACTCCCGGCCGTTCGTCAGGATGTGGTTGACGATGGCGCCCAGGAAGGCGATGTCGCTCCCGGCCCGGATAGCGACGAAGGTGTCGGCCATGGCGCTGGTGCGGGTGAAGCGGGGGTCGACGTGGATGAGCCTGGCCCCGCGGGCCTTGGCCTCCATGACCCACTGGAAGCCGACCGGGTGGCACTCCGCCATGTTCGAACCCATGATCAGGATGCAGTCCGAGTTCGCCAGATCCTGCTGGAAGTCGGTGGCCCCGCCCCTACCGAACGATGTCCCCAGACCGGGGACGGTGGAGGAGTGTCATATGCGGGCCTGGTTCTCCACCTGGATGGCGCCCAAGGCCGTGTACAGCTTCTTCATGAGGTAGTTCTCCTCGTTGTCGAGGGTCGCTCCTCCGAGGCTGGCGATGCTGAGGGTGCGGCGGTGTTTCGGGTCCCACGTGGCCGCCCGAGTGGCGATGACCCGGTCGGCGATCATGTCCATGGCCCGGTCGAGGGGCAGCTCCTCCCAGTCGGTGCCGTGGGGCCGGCGGTACTTCACGGTCTTCTCGCGGCTCGGACCCGTCACCAGCTGCTTGGTCGCCGAGCCCTTGGGGCACAGCCGGCCCCGGGACACCGGGCTGTCGGGGTCGCCTTCGACCTGAATGACCTTGTCGTCCTTCACGTACACGCGCTGGCCGCAGCCGACCGCGCAGTACGGGCAGACGGAGGAGACCATGCGGTCGGCCGTCTCGGTCCGGGACCGGAGGGCGGCGGTGCGCCCCGACTCCACCGCGTCGCCCAGGCCGAGCGGGTCGTCGCCGGTGAGCTGGCGGACGACGGGCCAGGACGCAATCAGCTTGCCGGGCTTCACGCTCCGCCTCCTAGGATCCGTTCGGCGATGGCCAGGGTCTCGGCCAGCGCCTCGGCGTGGGGGACCCCTGCCCGCACCCGCCCGGCCACAAACTGGCCGGCCAGGTAGCTGGAGAGGGGGGCGAACTTCCGCTCGCTGCCGTGGGCCACGACCCGGGCGAGATCGAGCACGGCGTCGGCCTCGTCGGCGCCCAGCTCGAGACCGAGGGCCTCGGCGTAGCGCTCTGGGTAGGTTGCGCTCATGCCCATCACCGTCCGGCGTCGGGTGACCAGAATCAGTGACGGTAGCCGCG
>JALYYN010000394.1 GCA_030946525.1 Actinomycetota bacterium
CGCCGCAGAGCGAGTAGCCCAGGGGCGTGTACGAGTCCAGCCGGTTCATGACCTTCTTGTAGGCCTCGACCGGGCCGACCTGGGCGACGGTGTCGGCCACCTTCCGGACCTGGTCCGGCCGGCCTCGGGCCTTGCCGAGCATGGAGAGCTTGGCCTCGCTCACCTTCATCATCTCGGTGCCGGTCGAGATGAGGGAGAACCGCGAGCGGACGAGTACCCCGCCCGGCTTGCACGCCGGCTCGGGCACCTCGAGCAGGCTCAGCTCGCCGGACTTGTAGTTCTGGACAACCTGTTTCACGGACGGCTCACGCCTCCACACTCGCACGCACGCTCAGGCACGCACGCCCAGGGCACGAAGGCCTCGACGATCATGCCTTCACGCCCAGGGCACGGGTCTGCTCGCACCACAGCTCAAGAGTGAGGAGTTGCCAGATCTGCTTCGATCGGTCTTCCCGCCCGCTGCGCTCGTCGGCCACCAACCGCTCCACCGCCGGCCGGCGCAGGAAGCCCGAGCGCACGAGCTCGCCGGACAGGAGCACGTCGTCGACCATCTCCCGCAGGTCCCGGCCCATCCACGCCCGCAGCGGTGCGCTGAACAGGCCTTTGGGCCGATGGACGATCTCGTTCGGAAGCCACGCCTCGGCCACCGCCTTGAGGGCCGCCTTTCCCTGGCGCCCGGCGATCTTCGCCGTCCCCGGCAGGGAGAAGGCGGCCCGCACCACCTCGACATCGACGAACGGCACCCGCACCTCGGTCGAGGCGGCCATGCTGGCCCGATCGGTGTAGGCCAGGTTCAGGCCCGGCAGGAACATCCGGGCGTCGGCCAGGCACATGCGGCTGACGTGGTCGGGAAGGGCCGTGTCGTTGTAGATCGAAGCGTGATCCGCCAGCACGGACGACACGTCGCCGGCGAGGTCGGGATCGAGCAGCCCCGCCAGCTCATCAGGGTCGTACATGGTGTAGCTGCGCCGGAACGCCGGCTCCTCGGGAAGCTCGGCGAAGGACAGGAACCGCTTGGCGAAGCGGGCCTGGCGCAGCCCCTTGCCGCCGACAGTGACCGGCAGGCGGTCGACCACGGGGCGGACGACCCCTTTGCGCAGCGCGGCCGGCAGACGCTGGTAGCGGGCGGCGAGCAGGTTGGCATAGTGCTTTCGATACCCGCCGAACAGCTCGTCGGCCCCCATGCCCGAGAGCAGCACCTTGACCCCGGCGGCCCGGGCCGCGTCGCAGATCAGCACGGTGTTGATGGCGGCGGGGTCGCCGATCGGCTCGTCGAGCGCCGTCACCATTCGCGGCAGCATCTCCACGACGTCGGGGGCGATCTCGATCTCGTGCAGCTCGACGCCGAACTCGGCGGCGACCTTGCGGGCGTAGTACGCGTCCTCGGGCATCGCCTCCAGGCGCTGGTCCTCGGCACGGAAGGTGATGGTGTAGGCGTCGATCGCCGGGTTCGACCGCTTGGCCAGAACGGTGACGATGCTGGAGTCGAGGCCGCCGCTGAGGAAGGTGGACACGGGGACGTCGGCCATCAGGTGCGCCTCGACCGAACCCTCCACGACCGCGGCCAGGTCGGCGGGAGGGCCGGAGGCCGCTTCGGCGGCCACGTCGGCCAGCCGCCAGTAGTGGCGCACCGTCACCTGGCCGTCAGGGGCGCAGTCGGCCCACGCCCCGGGCGGGAGCTTCTCGACCCCCCGGACCGCGCAGCGTTCCTCCGGGATCCAGTAGTAGAGCATCGAGGCGACCAGCGCCCCGTGGTCGATCTCGAGCTCCGGTCCCAGCACGGCGACCAGCGCCTTGAGCTCGGACGCGAACATCACCCCGCCGGCACGGCGCAGCATGAAGAGCGGCTTGATCCCGAGCTGGTCGCGCGCCAGGGTGAGGTGCCCGGTGGCCTCGTCGAGGATGGCGAAGGCGAACATGCCCCGGAAGCGGGGCAGCGCGGCCGCTCCCCACCGCCGCCACGCCTCGAGCACCACCTCGGTGTCCGAGGCCGACCGGAAGCGGGCGCCCAAGGTCACCAGCTGAGCCCGGAGCTCCTTGTAGTTGTAGAGCTCGCCGTTGTAGGAAAGCGCCAGACCGTCCTTCACGAACGGCTGGCCGGCGGCGGTCGACAGGTCGATGATCGACAGGCGGCGATGGGCGATGTGGGCGTCGACCCGGTCGTCGGTGAGGCTGTGCAGCCCGCTGCCATCGGGACCCCGATGGGCCAGGCGCTCGATCATGGTCCCGGCCATACGGCGGCCGTTCGGCTGCTGGTAGCAGCCGGCGATGCCGCACACCCGTCAGGACCGCCGCGACGGCTTCAGTGCCGGGAGAAGCCGGTCGTACACCCCGACGTAGGCGTCGCTTTGGTGCTGCCAGGCCAGCTCCCGCTCGACGCGCTCGCGCCCGAGCACGCCCATCGCCCGTCGTCGCGGCTCATCGTCGAGCAGCTCGACGATGGCCTCGGCGTAGAGGTCGACGTCGTTGGGCTCCACATAGACCCCGGCGCCGGCGGCGGAGACCCGCGTTTCCCGGAGGTCGAAGGCGACGACGGGCAGTTCGAACGCCATGTACTCCATGGTCTTGTTCATGGTGGACACGTCGTTCAGCGGGTTCTTGGGGTCCGGCGACAGGCCGACGTCGGCGGTGGACAGCACCTGGAACAACACCTCGTCCGGCGCCCGCCCGGTGAACTGCACGTGAC
>JALYYN010000565.1 GCA_030946525.1 Actinomycetota bacterium
TGGCCTCGATCTCGGTGTTTTCGGTCATGTCGGTCTCCTCGCGTGTCAGGGGTTGGCGAAGGATCACGGCCGTTGAGAGCGCCGCCTCCCGCCCCGTTCGCCTACCCGCTCTCGCCGTCTCCCATTCGCAGCCGGGCAAGTTTCCTATGCCCAGAGAGCGGGGAGGCCTCTCCACAGGTCACTGGACACCACTGCTGGAGGAACTGCCCATGTACCGCCGGTTCGCCGCCGCATTCAGCATCGTTGCCTCGCTCACCCTGGTCGGAGCCCCTCGGGCCTTCGCGGGCGACGAGGGTGCGGGCGCCAACAACGTTGTGTCCCTGCGAAACACCGAGAGCGGCGAGGTTCTGACTCGGGCCAGGGTCTCGGTGGCCCATGACCCCGGCCCCACCGTGGCCAACGAGAACGAGGCCTTCGCCTACGCCAGTTGCACGGACTGCCGCACGGTTGCTGCCGCCGTGCAGGTCGTGCTGGTCGAGGGGCCGACCAACAACTACCAGCCCGCCAACGCCGCTGTTGCCGTCAACGAGAACTGTCTGCGGTGTGCCACCTTCGCCTATGCCAACCAGGTGGTTCTCAGCCCCCGCACCCACGTCGAGATCGGCGACGAGGCCGACGGACAGATCGAGTACCTCCAAGGTCAGATCCGTTCGGTCACCGCCTCCTCGGAGGCGTTCCCTCAGATGTCCGCTGACCTCGACAGCCTCACGAGCCAGCTCGTCGCCGTGGTCCAGGGGGAGATCCAGCGTTCGGGTACCACGGCTGAGCGTTCGGACGACCGCAAGGTCGACCAGCACGACGACTGACCGACTGGGGGCTCGATCCCCGGGCGATGTCAGACCACCGACGTATCCGCCCCACCGCCTGCCGCTGGGCAGATCGTAGTGGTGGTCGTAGGGCGTCTCGCTGCCGGCGAGGCGGGAGCGGCGCTCTCGGGTCGTAGGAAGAGGGCACCGACCAGCACCCCGGCCACGAAGCTGACAACGGCGACGATCTTCCAGAACATGGACCGAGGGTAAGACCTGGAGCTTCGGCCGGTTGGATCGTCGACCCAGTGGGGAGTAGCTCTACGCCGGCTTGCCAGCACTGGGCGATTGCTCAGGACTGGATCAACCGGCGCAGTGCCCCCACCGGTCAAATGAAGCGAGAGGACGAACACCTATGCCTGAGGACAGCGACATCATCGAGAGGATTCACGCGCTTGAGGTCGCTCAGGCGACCCAGGTCGCTACTGGCGCCGGGGCACAGGCGACCTTGGCCGCCACTCAGGCCGGAGCAACCGCAACGGGGGCCGCAAGTGTCGCCGGGCTCGCAGCCGCCGTGGCCTCTGGGGCGGGAGGCTTCATCGTGGGGATCTTCCTGGGCCTCGCCATCTCGAAGGCCAAGGCCTAGCGCCTCTGCGGACGGACTCGATATGGGAGCTTCCTGACAAGCCTTCCCAGATCTGGTCGTGGCACCAGGGGCCGGCCTCGGCACCATGGTCGAGGGCTCACCGGTGCCGGAACGGTCCCTGGCTGGAGCGATTCCCGTCGCCGCTCCTGGTTTGCGTGGGCCGGCGGCGTCGGCCTACCGGCATCCCGTCCGTGAAGTGTTGACCGGTTGCCGGGGTTAGGGAGCGGCGGTGGTCGTGGTCGTGCGGCGCACCGTGGTGGTGGTGGTGGTAGCTGGGGCTTCGGTCGTGGTCGTGGCTGACGGCAATGTGGTGGGGGGAGTCACGGTGGTCGCGCTCCCGGCAGGCACGGTGGTCCCACTTCCCGCTGGCACGGTGGTCCCACTTCCCGCTGGCACCGTGGTCGCAGTACCCGGAGCAGGGGCAGCAGTGGTCGGTGGCGGCGGGATCGTGGTGGTGGGAATGGTCGAAACAGGAGGATCCTCTCCGGGTGGCAGGACCAGGCGCCCGGCGTCAGCCGCCTTCTGCTCCGATACAAGGCCGGGCTGCCCGGAGGGAATCTGGCTGATGGCGATGATGCCCTCGGTTACCGTCCCCTTCTCGCCCTGGCGGATGGGCTGGTAGGCGCCGCCCGGCAGCCAGGTGTCAATGAGCCCACTCGCCACCACGGCCATGCCTAGCGAGGCCGCAGCCCTCCCGAGCGGCTTGCCCTCGGTGCTGCGCCACAGGCCCTTTCCGATCCGGCCTCCCAGCCGGGCGAAGGTCAGCACGATGCCAACCAGGGGCAGCAGGAGGATCAGCGTCTGCAGCACCCCTCCGGCCACACCCAGCACGTTGGCGTTCCCGAACGCCTTGGAGATGGCGTGGGCCTGGCCGGCCAGGGAGTGGGCGGCGGTGGCGAAGATGCGGGGGGCGTGGATGAGCAGCATGACGAGTTGGAACAGCAGCAGCGGCACCACCAGGATGACCCACACGGTCACCACCAGTCGGGCCCACGGCTTCAGCTCCTTGACCTTGGGATCGGTCTTGGTCCACGGGAGGGAGGCGGCCAGGATGGGCTTGATGCGGGAGAAAAGGTCGGGCACGCCGGTGAGGTCGGCCACGATGTAGTAGCCGTCGAGGCGCAGGAACGGCAGGAGCTGGTGGGCGGCCTCGACGTGCTGGACCACGATGACCAGCAGCAACGCCTCCCAGTGGGTCACCGCATACAGCCCGGCGGTGGCCAGGATGAACAGGCCGTTGAAATAGACGGGTGCGGCTCTGTAGGAGTGACGTTCCCGGCACCTGGTGCCGACCATGGTGGGCCAGCCCCGGTCGTAGTCCGCATCGTCTGAAGCCAAGCTCAGGGATCCATCGGTCAGGACTGCTCGCGTGGG
>JALYYN010000444.1 GCA_030946525.1 Actinomycetota bacterium
GCTCCGACGACGACCGGATGTTGGACAGGTTGATGCCCGAGCCCGACCCTCCCTTGAAGATGGTGCCCTCCTCGACGTACCAGTTGAGGATCGACTGCATGGTGTCGTCGACGGCGAGGATGAAGCACGCCGAGGCCTGCTTGGGCTCGCCGCGGACGCCGATGTTGAACCAGACCGGGGAGTTGAAGGCCGCCTTCTGGTTCACCACCAGGTGCTTCAGTTCGGCCCGGAACGTGTCGGCCTCTGCGTCGTCGACGAAGTAGCCGTCCTTGCTGCCCCATTCGGTGACGGTGTCGACGACCCGGTCGATCACCTGACGCAGCGACTGCTCCCGGTCGGGTGAGCCCAGGGCGCCGCGGAAGTACTTCTGGGCGACGATGTTGGCCGCGTTCAGCGACCAGCCGGCCGGGAACTCCACCCCCAACTGCTCGAAGGCGACGACCCCGTCGCGGTAGTTGGTGATGCGGGCGTCACGGCGCTCCCATGCCACCTCGGCGTAGGGGTCGATCCCCTCGGTGGTGAAGTGCCGGCGGATGCCGATCCCTGTCTGCTCCGGCGCCATCGCCATGCGGCATGCCTCCCTGTCGAGCGAGCTGCGAACGTGTGGTCCATCCCGGCCGAATTCTCACGCACCACCACAAGATGTTGTGGTCACATGTCGCCGAGCCACGAGATGGAGTTGTAATACAACACCGTAATTCCACCCGTGTCAACTGTTGGCGGGCTGTTCCTGCACCGTAGGAAGGGCGGCCTGTGGACCGCTAGAGGGGCAAGCCTGTGGACGAGGGGTGGTCGGGGTCGACCGGGTCCACCTTGGTCAGGAGACCGATCTCCCGGGCGAAGTCGCTGGTGTCGTCGAAGCCCTTGTACACGCTGGCGAACCGCACGTAAGCCACCTGATCGAGGGCACGGAGGCGCTCGAGCACGGCGGCGCCGACCTGGGCGCTGGTGACCTCCGAGCCCTCCAGGCGCAGCGACTCCTCGACCTCGGCGGCGAGCGCCTCGAACTGCTCGGGCGCCACCGGGCGGTTCTTCGCCGCGGCCCGCACGCCGGAGACGATCTTGGTTCGCCGGAACGGTTGACGCACGCCGGACCGCTTCACCACGACGAGGCCCACGTCCTCGATGCGCTCGAAGGTGGTGAACCGGCGCCCGCATTCAAGGCACTCACGGCGCCGGCGGATGGCCACCCCGTCGTCGGCGAGGCGCGAGTCGACCACCTTGTCGTCGAGGCTCGTGCAGGTCGGACACCGCATAGGCCGACGGTACCCGCCACCCCGCCCGGCGGGGTGGGTCATGGGGTCAGGGGGCGGGAAGGGCGATGCGCTCACCGACGCGGAGCACCGGACTCCCGTGCGCTGCCACCAGGCGGGCGACCACCGGGCGCGGATCGCCGTCGGGATGGAGCATCCGGGCGAGGTCCCAGAACGTGTCGCCCGGCTGCACGACGTAGACCGGACCGAGGGCCGTCGCAGTCGCGGCCCGGGCCGGGCTGCTCGGCGCACCGGCTCGCGACGCGCCGAGCAGCCCCTGGACGGCGAGGGACACGAGCAACAGGAGCGTGGTGGCGGCGAGGAGGGCGAGAGCCCGCCGCCGGCGGTACGTGGCCACGGGCGCCCGTGCGGGCCGCGGCAGCGGGAGGGGGGCCGAGCGCACGAGGACCATGCGGCGGTCCTGGGCCGGCGAGAGGTGAGCGACCGCAACCATGGCGTACGTGCCTCCTGGGGAACGTCTGTTCGGTAACAAGGAGTACACCACGAACGCCCGTTCGAGGTCAAGGCCGATCACGAACGTATGTTTGCATCCACGGCGGTCACGCCGTATGGTGACGGCGTGACTTCCAACCTGACCGACCGCCAGCGGGGAATCCTCGAGTTCATCGAGTCGGAGACCGGTACCAGGGGGTACCCCCCGTCCGTCCGGGAGATCGGTGTGGCGGTGGGTCTCACATCCACGTCGACGGTGCACGCCCACCTCGCCACCCTCCAGCGGCTGGGTTACCTCCGGCGCGACCCGACGAAGCCGCGGGCCATCGAGGTGCGCTACGACCCGGAGTCCGGCGCCTCGGGCGAGCGACGGCCGGTCCGCCACGTGCCCCTGGTCGGCGACGTGGCCGCCGGCACCGATGTGCTGGCCCAGGAGAACGTGGAGGAGCTCATGCCCCTCCCCGCCGACTTCACCGGCGACGGCCCCCTCTTCATGGTGCGGGTCCGGGGTGAATCCATGATCGACGCCGGGATCCTGGACGGCGACTTCGTGGTGGTCCACCAGCAGAACGAGGCCAACAAGGGCGACGTGGTGGTGGCCGGCATCCCCGGCGAGGAAGGCACGGTCAAGACCTTCAGCCGCAGGGGGACAAAAGTCGTGCTGCAGCCGGCCAACGCACGGCTGGCCCCCATGGAGTTCGACCCCGACGACGTCCACATCTACGGCAAGGTCGTCACTGTCATGCGCAAGCTCTGAATGGCAGGTCGGGGGCGCCGCTCCACTGGTCGTAGCTGAGAACGGGAGACAGCCGAGACGTCCTCAATGAACGCGTGGCGGGCCGCTCGCTTCTCGGGCCTCCGGACACAGTCGATCCGGACGTGTCGTCTCTCGGCGCCCGGGCCGGTGGGGTGTGCGAGCGCGTGGGAACGCGTCAGCCGGCGCAGCGACGGGCGCGCAGCACGATGTCGTCGACGTGGTGCGAGGCGGACGCCGCCCCGGGCGGACGGGGACGCTTCTCGTGAACCTCGATGGTCCATTCCGATGAGTTGGCCAGCGCAGCGACGAAATCGTCAAGCCGTAGGTAGGCATCCGGGTCGAACGGTCGGCTCTCCTCGTGGGTGTCGATCGGCGCCCGAATCGGCTCCAGGTCGTGGCTCACCCCCAGGAGCGTTCCACCGGGGGCAACTGCGTTGAGCAGATTGCGTACACCGCGCCCATCTGGCG
>JALYYN010000445.1 GCA_030946525.1 Actinomycetota bacterium
TCCGACCGGGTGTCGGAGGCCATCGAGCGGGAGCGGCTGCTGCTGGAGGGGGTCAAGTCGCAGGCCGACGTGGTGGTCGACACCAGCGACCTCAACGTCCACCAGTTGCGGGACCGGCTGCTCGACCTGTTCGCCCGCGACTCGGAGACCTCCCTGCAGACGACCGTCGTCTCCTTCGGCTACAAGCACGGCCTCCCCCTGGACGTCGACCTGGTGTTCGACTGCCGTTTCCTGCCCAACCCGCACTGGGTCGACGAGCTCCGGCCGTTCACCGGCCTCGACGCCCCGGTGCAGCAGTACATCCGGGACCAGCCCGAGACCGCCGAGTTCCTCCACCGTCTCGACGAGCTGCTGGCCCTGCTCCTGCCCGCCTTCGTCAAGGAGGGCAAGTCGTACCTGTCCATCGCCGTCGGGTGCACCGGGGGCACCCACCGCTCGGTGTTCATGGCCGAGGAGCTGGGGATCCTCCTGCGGAAACGGGGCTTCGACCCCATGGTCAAGCACCGAGACCTGGGCCGGTAATGACCAGGGTCGTCGCCCTGGGGGGAGGGCACGGGCTGGCGGCGACGCTGTCTGCGGCGCGCCGGTACGCCGACGACGTGTGCGCCATCGTCTCGGTGGCCGACGACGGGGGGTCGAGCGGCCGGCTACGAGCCGCGTTCGGCATCCCCGCGCCGGGCGATCTCCGCAAGTGCCTCGTCGCCCTGGCCGATCCCGAGTCCATGTGGACCCGGGCCTTCGAGCACCGCTTCCATGCCGGCGACCTGGAGGGGCACGCGTTCGGCAACCTGGTGCTCACCGGCCTGGCCGCGTCCACGGGCGACTTCGAGGCCGCCCTGGCCGAGGCCGGACGCCTGCTCGGGGCCGTCGGCCGGGTCATCCCGGCCACCAACGAGCCGGTGGTCCTCAAGGCCGAGATCCGGTCGGTCCTCGGCGACGGGGGCGACTCGGTGACGGGCCAGGTGGCGGTGGGCCTCGCCGAGGGCATCGCCGGCGTGTCGGTCGTGCCGGCCGACGCCCGCCCCCCGGCCGCCGCCCTGGCCGCCCTGGCCGTCGCCGACCAGGTGGTGCTCGGGCCCGGCTCGCTGTTCACCAGCGTCCTGGCCGTGGTCGCAGTCACCGGCATCCGCGACGCCCTGGCCACGACCCCGGGCCGCAAGGTCTACGTCTGCAACCTCCGGCCCCAGCTCCCGGAGACGGCGGGCTACGACGTCGCCGCCCACGTCGACGCCCTGAGAGCCCACGGATTGGACGTGGACGTGGTTCTGTGCCACCCCGGCTCGCCGCCGAGGGGCCGTCTCGACATAGAGTGCGTCGCGCGGCCCGTGGCCCGCCAAGACGGTCTTGGCCACGACCCTGCATTGCTGGCGGCCGCGCTCGCCGAACTGGTCGGATAGGACGGTTTCGTACCCAAGGAGGATGCGGATGGCAGTGCGAGTGGGCATCAACGGCTTCGGCCGCATAGGTCGAATTTTCTTCAGGGCAGCCCGTCTGCGGGGCGACATCGAGGTCGTGGCGATCAACGACCTCACCTCGCCGCAGATGAACGCCCACCTTCTCAAGTACGACTCCACCCACGGCCGCTTCGGAGAGTCGGTACGGGTCGCCGAGGACGGCTTCCACGTCGGCGACGACCTGGTCAAGGTGTTCAGCGAGTCCGACCCCAAGGCCCTGCCGTGGGGCGACGTCGGCGTCGACGTCGTCGTCGAGTCCACCGGGTTCTTCACCGACGGTCAAAAGGCCGGCGCCCACATCGAGGCCGGCGCCCCCCGGGTCATCATCTCGGCGCCCGCCACCAACGTCGACGCCACCTTCGTGGTCGGCGTCAACGACGACACCTTCGATCCCGCGAAGCACAAGGTCATGTCCAACGCGTCGTGCACGACCAACTGTTTCGTGCCCATGGTGAAGGTGCTCGACGACGCCTTCGGCGTCGAGAAGGGCCTGATGACCACGGTCCACGCCTACACCAACGACCAGGCGCTGCTCGACGTGGTGAACAAGAGCGGGGACCTCCGCCGGATGCGCGCCGCAGCCCAGAACATCGTCCCCAACTCCACCGGGGCGGCCCGGGCCACGTCGCTCGTGCTCGAGGCTATGAAGGGCAAGCTGGACGGCACCGCCCTTCGGGTCCCGGTCCAGGACGGCTCCATCACCGACTTCACCGCCGTCCTCGGCAAGGACGTCACGGTCGAGGAGGTCAACGAGGCGTTCCGGGCCGCTGCGGAGAGCGGTCCGCTGTCCAAGGTCCTCGTCTACACCGAGGACCCGATCGTGTCCTCGGACATCGTCGGCTCGCCGGCGTCGTGCACGTTCAGCCCCGGCTCCACCATGGCCATGGGCAGCCTGGTCAAGGTGATGGGCTGGTACGACAACGAGTGGGGCTACTCCAACCGCCTCGTGGATCTGGCCCAGATCGTCGGCGCCGCGAACCACGCCGGGTGAGCCTTCCTCTTCTCGAGGATCTGCCCGACCCGTCGGGCAAGAAGGTCCTGCTACGGGCCGATTTCAATGTCCCGATCACCGACGGAAAGATCGACGACGACCTTCGGATCACCGCCGCGCTGCCGACCATCGAGTGGCTGCAGGAACGGGGCGCCAGCGTCACCGCCTGCAGCCACCTCGGCCGGCCCGACGGCAAGCCCGACAGCAGGTACTCGATGGACCCGGTGCGCCAGCGCCTCTCCGAGCTGGCCCCGGGCGTCGAGCTCATGGACAACCTCCGATTCGACCCCGGCGAGGAGGCCAACGACCCCGCTTTCGTCGACAAGCTGGTCGACGGCTTCGACCTCTACGTCAACGACGCGTTCGGCGCCTCGCACCGGGCCCATGCGTCGATCGTGGGCCCGCCGGCCCGGCTGCCCAGTGCCGCCGGCCGCCTGCTGGCCCGGGAGGTCGAGGTGCTCGGGGGCCTTCTCGACCGGCCCCACCGGCCCTTCGTCGCCATCCTGGGTGGGTCCAAGGTCAGCTCGAAGATGGGGGTCATCGAGGCCCTGATCGACAAGGTCGACCTGCTGGCCATCGGTGGGGCCATGTGCTTCACGTTCCTGATGGCCCAGGGCTACAGCGTGGGTGACTCCCTGGTGGAGCCCGACTGGGTCGACGCGTGCAAAGGCTTTTTGGAGGGTGAGCACAAGGACAAGCTGCTCATCCCCACCGATGTCGTGGCCATGGGCCCCGACGAGGAGGTCCGGGTCATCCACGGCGACATTCCGGCGGGCTGGAAGGGCCTCGACATCGGCCCCGAGACCACCCTGAACTTCATCAACCCCCTGGACACCGCCGGCACCATCCTGTGGAACGGGCCGATGGGCATGTTCGAGGACCCCCGGTTCCAGGAGGGCACCGTCGATGTGGCCGAGGCGGTGGCGGCATCGAAGGGCTTCACCGTCGTGGGCGGAGGTGACAGCGCAGCTGCGCTGGCCAAGTTCGGCCTCGACACCCACATCGACCACGTCTCCACCGGCGGGGGCGCCTCGCTGGAGCTCCTGGAGAAGGGCGACCTGCCCGGGCTGGACGCACTCCGCCGTAGCTCTCGACCGGCGGGCCAGGGACAAGCGTCGAATGCCGAGTGACCGCCGGCCGCTGATCAGCGGCAACTGGAAGATGCACCACAACCACCTGGAGGCCATCCAGGTGGTGCAGAAGCTCTCCTACCGCTTGACCGCAGCGGACTACGACGGGGTCGACGTCTCGGTCCACCCGGCCTTCACCGCCCTCCGCTCGATCCAGCTCCTCCTCGACGACCAGCGCATCCCCATCGCCCTCGGCGCCCAGAACTGCCATTGGGATCCCAAAGGGGCCATGACCGGCGAGATCAGCGTGCCGATGCTGGCCAAGCTGGACGTGGCCTACGTCATCGTCGGTCACTCCGAGCGGCGGGAGCTGTTCGGCGAGACCGACGTGGAGGTGCGCCGCAAGCTCGAGGCGGTCATCGCCGGGGGCATGACGCCGATCGTCTGCGTGGGGGAGACGCTGGAGGAGCGGGAGGCGGGCGCGGCCGAGTCCAAGGTCACCGGGCAGGTCGAGGCGGCCCTGACCGGCCTTCCGCCCGAGCAGGTCGCCGGCCTGGTCGTCGCCTACGAGCCGATCTGGGCCATCGGCACCGGCCGAACGGCCACGCCCGACGACGCCCAGGCCACCACCTCGCTCATCCGTCGCACCGCGGCCACGCTGTTCGACGCTGACCTGGCCGATCGCATCCGCATCCAGTACGGAGGATCGGTCAAGGCCACCAACATCGCCGAGCTGATGGCCATGCCCGACATCGACGGCGCCCTGGTCGGCGGGGCGAGCCTGGATCCGGACGAGTTCGCCCGGATCGTGCAGTACCGCAGCGCCGGGTAGGCTCTCTTCTTATGCTGACGGCCGTCGTCATGGTGATCCACGTGCTCATCTCCCTGCTTCTCGTCGTGCTCGTCCTCCTGCACAGCGGTCGGGGCGGGGGCCTGTCCGACATGTTCGGCGGCGGCATGGGCTCGGCGTCGGCAGGGTCGACGGTTGTCGAGAAGAACCTGGACCGCATCACCGTCTCGATCGCCGTCGTGTTCGGCTTCACGACCATCATTCTCGCCATCCGGCTGCAGTAGCGAGGTGTCGCCGACGCGGTTGCGGTGCGCCGTGGCGGCACTGCTGCTCCTCGGCGCCTGCTCGTCGGGTACGTCCTCGGCGGTCAGGAACGGCGCCGACCAGCCTCCTCCGGGGGTCCTACGGGTGGGGATCGAGCGGCCGCAGTCCCTCGACCCGGCCCAGGCCCGCTCGCCGGGCGAGCTCCTGGTCGCCGATCAGCTCTTCGACGGCCTGACCACCTACGACCCCCAGGCCGCCACCGTCCAGCCCGCACTGGCGGCCCGCTGGCAGGCCAGCGCCGACCAGCGGAAATGGGACTTCACTCTCCGCCCGGGCGCGACCTTCGCCAACGGACGGCCCATCACCTCGGTCGACGTGAAGTACAGCCTCGACCGCATCGCCGCCAAGGGCTCGGCCTCCCCGGCCGCCTCGCAACTGGAGCTGGTCACGGGGTTCCGGGCGGTGAACGTCGAAGGGAAGGACGGGCTGGCCGGGGTGACGACGCCGGCGCCGAACGTGGTCCACATCGACCTCGACCAGCCGCTCTCGTTCCTGCCCGCGGTGCTGGGTCACCCCACCTTCGGCGTTGTCCCCCGCGAAGCGGTCGAGGCGGCGGCGCCCGCCTTCGCAGTCCAGCCGGTGGGCAGCGGCCCGTTCATGATCCAGAGCCGCCAGGACGACCTCCTCCACCTGGTGCCCTCGCCGGGGACCGCCAGCCCCGCGCTGCGGGCGGTCGACGTCACGCTGGCTGCCGACGCCACCACGGCCTACGAGGCCTTCCTGGCCGGACGGCTGGACTGGACCTCGGTGCCACCCGACCAGGTCGAGCAGGTGGCCCAACAGGGTCGCGCCTCGGCCACGCCCTACTTCGGCGAGCTGTTCTACGGGTTCAACCTGAAGAACCCGAAGTTCGCCGACGTCCGGTTCCGGCAGGCCATCATGGCCGCCATCGACCGCGACGCCATCGTGGGTGTGGTGTACGGGCCGTCGGCCAAGGTCCTGAACGGGCTGATCCCCCAGGGGATCCCGGCTGCCCAGCCCGACGCGTGCGCCGAGCGCTGCACCCACGACCCCGACCGGGCCCGGGGCCTGGTCGCCGCCGCCTTCGGCACCAAGCCGGTTCCCGAGGTCCAGATCGACTTCGACGACGACGGGACGCAGCGGGCCGTGGCCCAGGCCATGCAGGCCAACCTGAAGGACGTCGGCATCCCCTCGGCCCTGCGGCCCCACACTTACGCCGACTACCTCAAGTTCGCGGTGAGCGGCCAGCAGGAGCTGTTCCGGCTGGGATGGATCGGCGCCTACCCGGCGGCCGACGCCTTCCTCACGCCCCTCTTCCAGACCGCCACCCGCGACAACATCACCGGCTTCACCTCCACCGCAGTCGACAACACGCTGAAGGGCGGGCGGGCCGAGGCCGACGACGCCAAGCGCATCGCCGACTACCAGGCTGCCGAGAAGCTCGTCCTCGACCAGATGCCCATGCTCCCCGTGGCCCAGTTCCAGTTCCAGACCGTGACGTCGGCCCGGGTCACCGGCCTGGTGATGAACGGCTTCGGCACCTTCGACGCCACCAAGGTGGGGGTCGGCTCGGGCAGGTAGAGTGGGTCCGCCAGTCGGAGTGGCGGAATAGGCAGACGCGCCAGGTTGAGGGCCTGGTGCCCGAATAGGGCGTAGGGGTTCAAGT
>JALYYN010000455.1 GCA_030946525.1 Actinomycetota bacterium
GCGCTGGGCATGGCTGCGGTGGTCGTGCCGGCTCGCGCCGGGGTCCTGTCCGCCGTGGGGCTGCTGTGCGCGCCGAGGCGGCGCAGCCTGGTCCGGTCGTGGCCCACGCCCGCCGACCACGGAGGAATCGACGCCGCGCTGGCCGAACTGGGCGAGCGGGCCGGGTCGCTCGTCGGTTCGGGCGCCCGGGTCACCACGTCGGTCGACTGCCGCTACGCGGGCCAGAGCCACGAGCTGACCGTCGCCACCGTTGACGACTTCCCCGCCGAGCACCTGCGCCGCAACGGCTACGTGCGGGAAGGCGCGCAGGTCGAGGTGGTCGCCCTACGGGCCTCGGCGGCCGCGCCGGCCGTGCTGCGGCCCGGGGACCTCGGGCCGGTCGAGCGCGGGCCGGCACGCGGGCCGTGCGTGCTGGCCGAGTCCGACTGCACCATCTGGGTTCCCGACGGGTGGTCGGCCGACGTCGCCTCCGACGGCAGCTACGTGCTGAGGCAGTGAGGCCGGCCGAGCTGCAGATCCTGGTCTCCCGCCTGACCGGCGTGGCCGAGGAAATGGGCGCGGTGCTGCGGCGGGCCGCCTTCAGCCCCAACATCAAGGAGCGGGCCGACTGCTCCGCCGCCTTGTTCACCGCCGACGGCGAGCTGCTCGTGCAGGCCGAGCACATCCCGGTGCACCTGGGCTCCATGCCGGCCTCGGTCCGGGCCGCCATCGACGCCTTCGGGGACACCATCCGCCCCGGCGACCAGGTCGCCCTGAACGACCCCTTCGCCGGCGGCACCCACCTCAACGACCTCACCCTGGTGGCGCCCTGTTTCGCGGCCGGCGACGGCGGCCGGCTGGTCGGGTGGGCCGCCAACCGGGCCCACCACGCCGACGTGGGCGGGATGGCGCCCGGGTCCATCCCTGCGGCTGCCACCGAGATATACCAGGAGGGGCTGCGCATCCCGCCCCTCCTCCTGACCCCGCAGGTGGAGGCCATCCTCTTCGTCAACTCCCGGACGCCCGAGGAACGCCGGGGCGACCTCGACGCCCAGAAGGGCGCCAACGTGGTGGGCGTCGAGCGCCTGGCCTCGTTCGACGGCGCCCCTTTCGACGAGGTAACCGGCTACGGCGAGCGCCGGATGCGGGCTGCGCTGGCCGGGGTGGCCGACGGCACGTGGACCTTCGCCGACCAGCTCGACTCCTGCGGGCCGGAACCCGACCAGCAGCGGCCGGCGCGCATCGTCGTCACTCTGACCATCCGTGGCGACCGGGCGGTGTTCGACTTCACCGGCACCGACGCCCAGCGGGCGGGCAATGTGAACGCGGTCGAGGCCGTCACCGTGAGCGCAGTGTCGTTCGCCGTGCGGTCGGCGACCGACCCGACCATCCCGGCCAACGGCGGGGCCATGCGGCCAATCGAGGTCGTCGCCCCGGCGGGGTCGATCGTGGCCGCCCGGCCGCCGGCCGCGGTGGGCGCCGGGAACGTGGAGGTGAGCCAGCGGGTGGCCGACGTCTGCCTCGGCGCCCTGGCCCGGGCCTGCCCAGGGCGGGTCGGGGCGGCGAGCCAGGGCACGATGAACAACACGCTGATCGGCGGCGACGGCTGGGTCTACTACGAGACCGTGGCCGGCGGGCAGGGCGGCCGCCCCGGCCGGGCCGGCATGTCGGGCATCCAGACGGGGATGACCAATACCCAGAACACACCGGTGGAGGCCCTCGAGCGGTCGTTCCCCATGCGGGTGCGCCGGTACCGCCTGCGCAACGGGAGCGGCGGGACCGGACGGTGGCCGGGGGGCGACGGCGTCGAGCGGGACCTGGAGCTGCTGGCGCCCGCCACGGTGTCCCTCATCGCCGAGCGGCGGACCAGCCGACCGTGGGGCCTGGACGGCGGCGGCCCGGGTGCGTGCGGCGAGAACTGGCTCCTGCCGGGCGGCGACGAGTCGCGGGCCCGCCACCTGCCCGACAAGGTGACCATCCGGGTGGCCGCCGGCGACGTCGTCCGGGTCCTCACCCCGGGCGGCGGCGGGTACGGCGCACCATGAGCCGTATGGTACGGACGAACCTTTCCAGTCTTATGGGAACACTGCATAAGACTGATAAGATCCGTTGATATGGATCCGTTCGACAATCCATACCGGCCAGGAGCTGGGACGCCGCCACCGGCACTCCTCGGCAGAGATGCGCTGATCGACGCCTTCGGGGTCACCGTCCGCCGTGCGGTCTCGGGGATGCCGGGCAAGAGCCTTATGCCCATCGGCCTGCGAGGAGTCGGAAAGACGGTTCTGCTGAACCGGTTCGGTGAGATCGCGATGGATGTCGGCATGACCACCGCGTTCATCGAAGCGCCTGAGACCGGCGACTTTCGAACCATCCTCGCCATCCGAATTCGGAAGGTCCTTCTTGGATTGGAACGCGGCGGGACCCGGCGCGCTGCCCTACGCGCGCTGCGCGTCCTGAAGACCTTCACGATGCAGCTTCCGGATGGATCCCGTCTCGCCATCGACGTCGATGCCTTGGCGGGAGAGGCCGACTCAGGCGACCTGGGCAGCGATCTGACTGACCTCCTTGTGTCGACGGGGGAAGCGGCGAAGGACCAGAGCGCTGGACTCCTTCTCGCAATTGACGAAGTGCAGTACTTGAAGTCCGGGGAGCTTGGTGCACTGATCAGCGCCATACACAGGACGACACAGTTGTCCTTGCCTGTCGTGCTCGTCGGCGCCGGGCTCCCCCAACTTCCCGGGCTTGCGGGAGAAGCCAAGTCGTACGCGGAGCGCCTGTTCGACTTCCCGATGATCGGTTCGCTGGGCGATGCCGACGCGAAGGGGGCGATCGCCATCCCAGCGCAGGACCGCGCCGCTGATTTCACCGACGACGCCTTGGAGATGATCGTCG
>JALYYN010000461.1 GCA_030946525.1 Actinomycetota bacterium
ACGACATGCGCCGGGTCCTGGCCTCGATGGCCGGCCCCCTGCCCGACGAGGCGGTCCGGGTCGTCGAGCAGCTCTCCGCGGGCAATCCCTTCATGGCGACCGCGGTGCTCCGGGGACTGGTGGAGACCGGCGCCCTGGTCGAGGAGCCCTCCGGGTGGCGGGTTCACCCCGCGGCCATGGCCGACGTCCAGACCTCCCGCCACGCCGCCGCCTTCCTGTCCCGCCGCCTGGGGCTGCTGCCGCCCGGAGCCCGCCGGCTCCTCTCGATCGGCGCCCTCCTGGGCAAGGAGTTCGACGCCGCCCTGGCCGCCTCCCTGGCCGGCCAGCGCCCCGAGGAGGTCGACGCCGCCGTGGACGAGGCCCGCCGCCGCCACATCCTGTGGTCGTCCGGCGGCGACTGCGTCTTCGTCCACGACAAGATCCGCGAGGCCCTGCTCGGCGAGCTGGCCGAGGACGACCGCCGGGCGCTTCACCTGGCCGCCGCCACCGCCTTCGAGGCCGACGGGCGGGACAGGGTCTTCGAGCTGGCCTACCACTTCGACGCCGCCGGTGAGACGGCCCGGGCCCTGCCCTACGCCCTGGCCGCTGCCGATCGCGCCCGGTCGCAGCACGCCCTCGAGATCGCCGAGCGTCACTACCGCATCGCCCTGCACGGGGCGGCGGCCCCACAGGCCGACGATGCTGCCGGGGCCGGGACCCACCGGCGGGCGACCGAGGGCCTGGGCGACATCCTCATGCTGCGGGGCCACTACGAGGAGGCGGCCCGGCAGCTGCAGGTCGCGGCCGGGCTCACCGAGACCGACGTCGGCCGGGCCGAGATCGAAGGCAAGCTCGGGGAGCTGGCCTTCAAGCGGGGTGACGTGGCGACGGCCAGCGAGGCGGTCGAGCGGGCGGTGCGGCTGCTGGGGCGGCGCATGCCCCGACGCCCGGCGGGCTACCTGGTCTCGGCGGTGGGCGAGATCGTCGTCCAACTGCTGCACACGGTGCTGCCCCGGTTGTTCGTGGGCCGCCGGTCGACCGAGGGCGCCGAGGCCGAGCTGCTCGCCATCCGCCTCTACAGCCGTCTCGCCTACATCTACTGGTTCCAGCGGGGCCGGGTGCCCTGCCTGTGGGCCCACCTCCGCGAGATGAACCTGGCCGAGCGCTACCCGCCGACCGCCGAGCTGGCCCAGGCCTACTCCGAGCACGCACCGGTGATGACCATGGTGCCCTGGTACTCGCGGGGCATGAAGTACGCCCAGCAGTCCCTGTCCATCCGCACCGGCCTCGGCGACGTCTGGGGCCAGGGCCAGTCCCTGCACTTCATCGGCATCGTCCTCTACGCCGCCTCCCGCTACCAGGACTGCATCGACAGCTGCCGCCGGGCCGCCACTCTGCTCGACCGCACCGGCGACTGCTGGGAGGCCAACACGGCCAAGTGGCACATCGCCTTCTCCCAGTACCGCCTGGGCGACCTGGCCGGCGCCGTCGATGCCGCCCGCCTGGTGCGACGGGCGGCGGAGGAGATCGGCGACCACCAGGCCGCCGGCATCGCCCTGGGCGCGTGGTCCAAAGCTGCGCCGGGCGAGCTCCCGGCCGAGCTGGTCCACGCCGCCATGGAGCGCCTGGGCGCCGATGTCCACACCGGCGCCGAGGTGCTCCAGGCCGAGGCGGTACGGCTCCTCGGTGTGGGCCGGCCGGCCGAGGCGGTCGCCGTGCTGCGGCGGGCCCATCGCAAGGTCACCGAGAAGGGACTGAAGCAGGAGTACGTCGCACCCATCCTGCCGTGGCTGGCCACCGCCCTGCGGGTCGAGGCGGAGACGGCGCCGGCGTGGTCGCCCCGCCGTCGGCGGGCCATCGTCGAGGCCGGTCGCGCCGCCCGACGGGCGTCACGCCTCTCCCGCAGCTACCGCAACAACCGCCCCCACGCGCTGCGGGAGCGGGGGTTGCTGGCGGCCATGGCCGGTCACCCGCGTCGCGCCATGCGGTTTCTCGACCGGAGCATGGAGGTGGCCCGGCGCCAGGCGGCCCGTCACGAGCACGCCCAGAGCCTGCTGGCGCGGAGCATGCTCGGGGCCGAGCTGGGATGGGCCGACGCTGCGGCCCGGGTCGACGCCGCCCGCCAGACCCTGGCCGAGCTGGCCGCGCCGGGGGCGGAGGACGCCCGGCCCGATACCGCCGAGGTCACGCTCTCCCTCCTGGACCGGTTCGACTCCCTGCTGGAGGTCGGCCAGCAGATCGCCTCCGCCCTCACCCCCAGCGCGGTGTACGCCGCAGTCGGTGGCGCCGCCCTCGCCCTGCTGCGGGCCGAGGGCTCCACCGTGCTCAGCCTGGTCGGGACCGATCCGCTGGAGGTCCGCGTCGTGTCCGGCGGCAGCCGGCAGATGTACAGCCGGGCGCTGCTGGCCCGGGCGCTGGCCACCGGTCGCCCCGTCGTCCTCGGGGAGGGACCCGGCGAGGAGAGCGGCGATGCCGGCGTGGTGGGCGAGGTGCGCTCGGCCCTGTGCGCGCCGATCTTCAACCGGGGCCGGGTCGTCGCCTGCTGCTACCTCACCCATGGCCGGGTCGGCGCCCTCTTCGGCGAGGAGGAGATCCGCCTCGCCGAGTTCATCGCCACCCTGGCCGGCTCCGCCCTGGAGAACGCCGAGGGCTTCGCCGAGGTCCAGGCCCTGACGCGCTCGCTGGAGAAGCGGGTCGACGAGCGCACCGCCGAGTTGGCCGAGGCCAACCTCCGGCTCACCGAGAGCGCCCGCGCCGTCGACCTGCTGCGCAGCGTCGCGGTGGCGACCAACGAGGCGGCGACGGTCGACGAGGCGCTCCAGGTCGCCCTGGACGAGGTGTGCCGGCACACCGGCTGGCCGGTCGGCCACGTGTCCCGCGTCAGCGACGGCCAGCCGGCCGAGCTGGTCCCCACCGACATCTGGCACGTCGCCAACCCCGAGCGCTTCGGCGCCTTCCGCCGGGTCGTCGACGCCACCCGCCTGCCGGTCGGCACCGGGCTGGGCGGTCGGGTGGCCGCCAGCCGGGCGCCCCAGTGGATCCAGGACCTGACCGCCGAGGTGCAACTGCACGGCGCCCCCCTGGCTCCCGGTCTCGGTGTGCGCAGCGGCTTCGCCGTCCCCGCCCCGGGCGGGGACCGGTCGATGGCCGTCCTCGAGTTCTTCTCCCCCGACACGGTCGCCTGCGACCAGGCCCTGCTCGACCTGGTCGCCCAGGTCGGCATCGAGCTGGGCCGCGTGGCCGAGCGCAAGCGGGCCGAGGACGACCTGCGCCGCAACGAGGAGCGGACGCGATCCATCCTGTCCGCAGCCAACGACGGCTTCGTCGGCATGGACGACGCCGGCATGGTCACCGACTGGAACCGCAGCGCCGAGGTCATCTTCGGGTGGTCGAGCGCCGAGGTCGTCGGCCGCCGGCTGTCGGACACCATCGTCCCCCCCTCGCTGCGCAAGGACCACGAGGAGGGCCTGGCGCGGTTTCTGGCCACCGGCGACGGGCCGACGATGGGCCGGCGGGTCGAGGTCATGGCCCAGCACCGCGACGGGCACGAGTTCCCGGCGGAGCTGTCGATCTGGCACACGGGCGAGGGTTCGAAGCACTCCTTCAACGCGTTCGTCCAGGACATCACCGAGCGGAAGCGGACGGAGGAGGCGCTCGCCGTGGCCCGTGACCAGGCCATGGAGGCGTCCAGGATGAAGTCGGAGTTCCTGGCGACGATGAGCCACGAGATCCGCACCCCCATGAACGGGGTGATCGGCCTGGCCGGGCTGCTGCTAGACACCGACCTGGGCCCTCACCAGCGTCCCTACGCCGAAGGGCTGCGCACCGCGGGTGAGGCGCTGCTGACCGTCATCAACGACATCCTGGACTTCTCCAAGATCGAGGCGGGCAAGCTGGAGCTGGAGGACGTGGAGTTCGATCCGCATCACCTCGTCGACGAAGTCGTCCAGCTCATGGCCGAGAGCGCCCACGCCAAGGGCCTGGAGATCGTCGGCGCCTGCTCCCCCACCCTGCCGTCCCGCCTCCGGGGCGACCCCGGCCGGCTGCGCCAGATCCTGGCCAACCTGGCCTCGAACGCGGTGAAGTTCACCGAGTCCGGCGAGGTGGCGGTGCGGGCCGAGCCGGTCGGCGGCGCGGGGGCCGCCGGCGATGCCACCGCCGGCGAGGCCACCGCCGGCCGGGTGAGCGTGCGCTTCGAGGTGAGCGACACCGGCATCGGCATCGATCCCGCCGACCGTGAGCACATCCTGGAGCCGTTCTCCCAGGCCGACGCGTCGACGACCCGGCGCTACGGCGGCACCGGCCTGGGGCTGGCCATCTCCACCCAGCTGGCCGAGGCCATGGGCGGCGTGATGAC
>JALYYN010000468.1 GCA_030946525.1 Actinomycetota bacterium
CAATGGCCGGTACAAAGGGCTGCGATACCGCAAGGTGGAGCGAATCCCAAAAAACCGGTCTCAGTTCGGATTGGGGTCTGCAACTCGACCCCATGAAGTCGGAGTCGCTAGTAATCGCAGATCAGCATTGCTGCGGTGAATACGTTCCCGGGCCTTGTACACACCGCCCGTCAAGTCACGAAAGTCGGTAACACCCGAAGCCGGTGGCCCAACCTTTTGGAGGGAGCCGTCGAAGGTGGGACTGGCGATTGGGACTAAGTCGTAACAAGGTAGCCGTACCGGAAGGTGCGGCTGGATCACCTCCTTTCTAAGGAGCACTGGCCGCGCAAGCGGTCCAGAGCCTGGTCATGGACGTACGCTTCATGACAGGTGCTCAAGGGTGGAACATCGATTATTTGGCGCTGACATCGGGTCAGCTGCAAGTACAGGTCTCCTCGGAGGTCATGGAACGCAGCCGGCAGGGTGGCAGCGCCTGGCACGTTGTTGGGTCCTGAAGGCTCGGGCATTGCGCCCCCTTCTGGATCGGGTAACCGGTCAGGACCTCACCATTGGACGAACCACCGCTTATGCGGTAGGCGCCATTGTCGGTGGGGTACCGCCCGTACTTTGAGAACTACACAGTGGACGCGAGCATCTTTGTATGTAGCCAAGTTTTTAAGGGCACACGGTGGATGCCTTGGCACCAGGAACCGAAGAAGGACGTAGGAATCTGCGATAAGCCTCGGGGAGTCGATAACCAGACTGTGATCCGAGGATTTCCGAATGGGGAAACCCGGCTGGAGGCAAGTCCAGTCACCCTCGCCTGAACACATAGGGCGAGTGGAGGGAACGTGGGGAAGTGAAACATCTCAGTACCCACAGGAAGAGAAAGCAACCGCGATTCCGTGAGTAGTGGCGAGCGAAAGCGGATCAGGCTAAACCGAGCATGTGTGATAGCTGTCAGGCGTTGCATGTTCGGGGTCGTGGGACTTTTCAGCCGGCTCTGACAGGCCAGCATGGAGTCAAAAATTTGCGTCATAGTCGAAGGGCATTGAAAGGCCCGGCACAGAGGGTGCGACCCCCGTAGACGAAATGGCGTGAACTCCAGAGAAGTATCCCAAGTAGCACGGGGCCCGAGAAATCCCGTGTGAATCTGGCGGGACCACCCGCTAAGCCTAAATATTCCCTGGTGACCGATAGCGGACAAGTACCGTGAGGGAAAGGTGAAAAGTACCCCGGGAGGGGAGTGAAATAGATCCTGAAACCGTGTGCCTACAATCCGTTGGAGCCTCCTTGTGGGGTGACAGCGTGCCTTTTGAAGAATGAGCCTGCGAGTTAGTGCTCAGTGGCGAGGTTAACCCGTGAGGGGAAGCCGTAGCGAAAGCGAGTCCGAATAGGGCGAATGAGTCGCTGGGTCTAGACCCGAAGCGGAGTGATCTACCCATGGCCAGGTTGAAGCGCAGGTAAGACTGCGTGGAGGACCGAACCCACTTAGGTTGAAAACTGAGGGGATGAGCTGTGGGTAGGGGTGAAAGGCCAATCAAACTCCGTGATAGCTGGTTCTCCCCGAAATGCATTTAGGTGCAGCGTCACGTGTTTCTTACCGGAGGTAGAGCTACTGGATAGCTAATGGGCCTCACCAGGTTACTGACGTTAGCCAAACTCCGAATGCCGGTAAGTGAGAGCGTGGCAGTGAGACTGCGGGGGATAAGCTCCGTAGTCGAGCGGGAAACAGCCCAGACCACCATCTAAGGTCCCTAAGCGTGTGCTAAGTGGGAAAGGATGTGGAGTTGCATTGACAACCAGGAGGTTGGCTTAGAAGCAGCCACCCTTTAAAGAGTGCGTAATAGCTCACTGGTCAAGTGATTCCGCGCCGACAATGTAGCGGGGCTCAAGCACACCACCGAAGCTGTGGCATTGACACTTTGCCCGGCCGTATTTCCTGCGGGTTTACGGTCCAAGCGTGTTGATGGGTAGGGGAGCGTCGTGTGGCCAGGGAAGCGGCGGAGTGATCCAGCCGTGGAGGCCACACGAGTGAGAATGCAGGCATGAGTAGCGAATGACGGGCGAGAAACCCGTCCGCCGAATAACCAAGGGTTCCAGGGTCAAGCTAATCTGCCCTGGGTAAGTCGGGACCTAAGGCGAGGCCGACAGGCGTAGTCGATGGACATCCGGTTGATATTCCGGAACCGGCGAAGAACCGCCCATACCGAACCTAGTGATGCTAAGCGCCTGAAGCTCGTTGCGGTCTTCGGACCAACATGAGTGGAGCGCGCGACCCTAGTTAGTAGTAGGTAAGCAATGGGGAGACGCAGGAAGGTAGCCTCCGCGTGGCGATGGTAGTCCACGTCCAAGGGTGTAGGGCGAGATGTAGGCAAATCCGCATCTCACGTAGCCTGAGACCTGATAGTGACCGCGAATGCGGGAAGCAGGGTGATCCTATGCTGCCAAGAAAATCCTCTAGCGAGGTTCGAGCCGCCCGTACCCCAAACCGACTCAGGTGGTTAGGTAGAGAATACCAAGGCGATCGAGTGAATCGTGGTTAAGGAATTCGGCAAAATACCCCCGTAACTTCGGGAGAAGGGGGGCCCAGAGGGTGAAGG
>JALYYN010000494.1 GCA_030946525.1 Actinomycetota bacterium
CAGTCCTACACCGGCGGCGACCTCTCCCACTCACCGGGCTTCACCCTGAGGGAGGGCAAACGGCAGACCTACGTCCCCGCCCGGGACTCGCTGATGGAGCCGAAGTGCGCGCCGGAGAACTGCTCGAACCTGCTGGAGATGACCGAGTCCATCCGCCGGGTGGTGCTGAACGACGAGATTCCGCCCGCCGAGCGCTTCGACATCGCGCCCGGCGATGTGGCTGGCCTGAAGCGGGCGCTGGGCCACGCTGACGGCTTCTTCCCGGAGGCAGTGACCGCCGCTCTCGGTCCGGGTGCCCGCATCTACGACAAGCCCGGGGACGTCGCCGAGCGCGATTGCCTCGATGTCGCCTACATCGTGGCTCCTGGAGGGCAGCGCTTCCTGCTCGCCGCCACCGTGCCCCACAGCTCAGGCGGGTGCGAGGCCCTCACCACCTTGGCCACCGGCGTGCTCCAGGTTCTGCGCCAATGAGGCCCCGAGCGAGCCAGCGCCTCGCCGTGACGTCCACCGGGCGGGGCGGTCGGTCGGTCCCGGGATCCCGTCTGGCGTCGAGGCGCCTTGGCATGGCGCCGCGGTGAACGCCGAGCGCTCTCCCGGTGCCCGAAGCCACGTGAACCCCTGGGGATTAGGGCGCGCTCAGGGCGACACCGGCTTCGAGTACGTCCCGTTCGGCGCTCTCGTGCGATATCCGGATAAGCAGGGCGATGAGCACGTAGTTGGCCACGAGAGAGGACCCCCCGTAGGAGACGAAGGGCAGCGTCACACCCGTGATGGCAAGCAACACCTTCTGCGGGCTGGAGCCGCCGTCCCGGTTTCCTAGACGTGCTTGGCAGCCTCGGTCGGCCACGACCGTGCGGCTGATCAGGGCGATCGGTAGATGCGGGCGGGGTCGGGCTGCGGTTACCCGCAACACCTGGTCATGACGGTAAGCATGGACTCGCCGCTGGCCGTTTCCACGGACCGGCGCAAGCGGCTCCTCTCGGCGACACAGATCATGTTGCTTGCCATACAGAACGGAGACTGAAGATGTCGGCAACTCTCAAGCTGACGCATAAGGCGATCGGAGCGGAGGTCCGTCGTGGCACGTTCGATGTTGTGGTCGACGGTGAGCGTGTCGGGTCGCTCGACCTGAATGACACGATCGAGATTCCAATCGGAGATGGACATCACACCCTCGAAGTCCGCAACGGCCGAAACTTGAGCCGCACTCTGGGCTTCGATGCAGGCCACGGCCAGGTCGTCGCGTTCAGGTGCACCGGAAAGAGGTTCTTGCCGATCTTCCTCTTGTCGTTCGTGGTGCCACGCTTGGCGCTCTCGCTCCGTCCGGAGTAGCAGGGGATCTCAGAATCGGAAGGTCCACCAACTGACTGGCGGCGACACCGGCCGGCTACCGGCCGCGCACTGCCCGAGCGCATGTGGCCAGGGGCAGTGCGTGTTGCGAGTCTTTCGAGACGCGCAGGTCTGGCCGCAACCGAGGACTGCGCATGAGTCGAAATTGGAGTCAGCGACGCCGAGCCAGCACCGCGATGAGCGCTGCCGCGACGGCGGCACCGAGCGCAACCCCACCACGAGCCGATGATGGTTTGCGACAAGGATCACCCCCCAGTGCAAGCGCGATGAGTGCCACGAGACGATAACCCCCTTACCTTCGTCGAGCTGGTCCTTCGTCGAGTGGATCCGTGGACGGTGATGAAGTGCTCGACGATGGTGTACCCGAGCGTCTGGGCGATGGTCGTGGTCGCAGCGAGCGTCCTGTGGAATGTCGCCCGGTTGGCAGGCCTGCTCGGCAGCTTTCAACGCCTTGTCGGCCAGTTCACATCGAATCCCGGGGCTCCTGCTGCGAGGCGCTCCGATGCTGGCGGCGTCGTCGGTGGTCGGGGCCGTCCTCGTCATCCTGGGCTCGGTGCTGAACGGGTTCGCCGTCGCGGTGTTCAACCTGAGCCTCGACGTCGTCGGCGGCATCAAGGTGAGCGTGTCAAACCATCGGACCGGACGGAGACGGTGGAATGGCCGCGGGCGCCTTCCGTATCCCCGACGCGATGACCCTGCCGCCCCGCGCGCTGCGCTACGTCACTATCCTCTCGTTCGACCACCGGGGCACAGTGAGGCGCACCCCGTCGTCACTCCGGCCGATTGGCTGACCCCACCCGGTTCCAGTGGACGGCCCTCCGACACTTGCTCTTCCAGCGTCGGCGCCCCTGGCTTTCGCTGAGACTGCCGGCCCGGCTTGACACACTCAACCTTCCCTGCGAGACCGAGCTTCAATTCGGATTCCTTGGGCGCACCTACTTCCCGTCGGAGCGGCATCGTGGCGGACAACCCGAGCGATGATCGAGGGTCCATCGCCGCAGGTAAGCCGACAGCGGACCGCCGTCCGACGCGCCGCAGGGCTTGGTCGCCGGGCCGACGCCGTCGCCTCGGCGTGACCTTGACGGCGGAGCGCCCAGTAGCCCTGGTTCAGCTTGGCC
>JALYYN010000497.1 GCA_030946525.1 Actinomycetota bacterium
CGACGACATCGGCAACTGGCTCGAATCGCTCGGGCTGGCTTCGCTGTTCGTGGAGACCTGCGTGGTCGCGCTGAGCGTCTACGCCCTCCGCACCCCTGCGACCGCGGTGCTCCTCGTCGCCTCGGACAACCAGCGTGTGGCGCGTTCGGCCTGAGGCGTCGTGGCGTTAACATCGCCGGAGATGCCGCGGGTGCTCGTCGTCGAGGATGACGAGCCCATCGCCGAGCCCCTCATCCGCGCCCTCCGCCGGGACGGCCATGACGCCCGCTGGGCCCGAAACGGGGCCGAGGCACTCGAGGCCACCCAGGCTGATGCGTTCGACCTCGTGGTCCTCGACCTCGGGTTGCCGGACATCGACGGGATCGACGTGTGCCAGCGTCTCCGCCACGCCGACCGGGACCTGGCCATTCTCGTGCTCACCGCCCGGGGCGAGGAGCTCGACGCCATCGTAGGGCTCGACGCCGGCGCCGACGACTACGTCACCAAGCCGTTCCGGATCGGTGAGCTCCTGGCGCGTGTCCGGGCGCAGCTCCGACGCCACGTCGAAACCAGCGTGAGCGCCGGCGACGTCCGGGTCGACGTCGGCGCTCGGCGCGCCTGGCAGGGCGACGTGGAACTGGACCTGACGGCGAAGGAGTTCGACCTGTTGTCCCTGCTGGTGCGGGAGGCCGGGGTCGTCGTTTCCCGGGAGCGGATCATGGAACGCGTCTGGGACGAGAACTGGTTCGGGTCGACCAAGACGCTCGACGTGCACGTCTCCTGGCTGCGCCGCAAGCTCGGCGACGACCCGGCGGAGCCCAGGTACATCACGACGGTGCGAAGCGTCGGATTCCGCTTCGAGTTGGGTTAGGCGTGCGACGACGAATCGTCTTCGCCGCACTGACGGTGGCCGTCGCCGGCATCCTCGTGCTCGGCATCCCGCTCGCCGTCGCGGCGCGGCAGGTGGTCCGCAACGACGCCCTCCGGCACCTCGACCGCCAGGCCGACGCCGTCGGCTTCGCCATCGACGATGACATCGAGGCCGGGCGCCCGGTCGAGGTGGCCACGCTCGAGCACTTCGCGGGAACAACCCAGTACGTCGAGGTCAGCGATCCCGCCGGGCGCCACACCGTCGCCGGCCGACCGGTTCCGGGCCGGTCGTTGACCACGATGATTCGCCTCATCGACGGCGTCACCGTGCGCCTGACCGAGCCGGTGAAGGCCACCAACGAACAGGTGTTCAGGGCCATCGCCGTGGTGGCCTCCTTCGGCCTCGCCGGCGTCCTGGCCGCGACCATCCTGGCGCTGCTGGTCGCCCGCCGGCTCACCCGACCACTCGACGAGCTCGCAGCCGCTTCCCGGCGGCTCGGCGCCGGCGACTTCTCCGTGCGCGTCGGTCGCCAAGGCCTGCCCGAGACCGACGCGGTGGCTGACGCGCTGAACGACAGCGCCGGGCACATCGAGCGCCTGGTCGAGGCCGAACGGCAGTTCTCGGCCAATGCGTCCCATCAGCTCCGTACCCCCCTCACCGCGCTCCGCCTTCGGCTCGAGGAGCTGGCGAACCACGACCAGGCGACGGTGAGCGACGAGGCCAGGGCCGCGCTCGCCCAGGCCGACCGTCTCGAGGCCACGGTGGACGAGCTTCTCGCCCTGGCCCGTGGGCGACCGTCGGACGACTGCCAGCCGGCGGACCTCCGTGCGCTCGTCACGACGAAGGCCGCGGGCTGGACCGACACGTTCGAGCGGGCCGACCGCCGGCTGGTCGCGGTCGACGGACCGCCGGTCTGGGCCGACGCCTCGCCCGTCGCCCTGGCCCAGGCGGTCGACGCCCTCCTCGAGAACGCGCTCCGGCACGGCGGGGGAACGGTCAGCATCGACGCCCGCGCCCACCGCGAACACGCCGAGCTCCGGGTCGCCGACGAGGGGGGCGGCATCGCCCCGGGCCAGGAGGAGGTCATCTTCACCCGCCATGTCTCCCTCGAAGGCGGCACCGGCGTCGGCCTGGCGCTGGCCCGTGCCCTCGTCGACGCCCAGGGCGGCCGTGTCGACCTCGTCCAGGCCCGACCGGCGGTGTTCCGGATCCTGCTCCCGGCGGCGACGGGCGGGACGACGGGTGCGTAGCCCGGTCCCGGCGCTCGACGCCGTTCCCGAAGCACCGACCGGAACCGCCGACCCGGCCGGTGACGTCATGGTCGTCGTCGTCGCCAATCTCGTCATTCTGGTCGGGTTGTGGCTGCGTCACGGCGGGCTGCACACCAGCACCGGGCCCGGCGGCGTCCTCACCGGCATCGGCCAGGTGAGCGGCCTCCTGTGCGCCTACGCGGTGCTGTTGCAGTTGCTGCTCATGGCCCGCATCCCGATGATCGAACGCCGCCTCGGCTTCGACGGGTTGGCGCGCTGGCACCGGTGGAACGGCTTCTGGACGGTGACGCTGGTCGTGGTGCACGTCGTCGCCATCACCTTGGGCTATGCGGCGGAAGGGCGACTGAGCGTGCCGGCCCAGGTCGGCGACTTCATCCACCACTACCCCGACGTGCTCATGGCCATCCTGGCCACCGCCCTGTTGATCGGGGTGGCGGCGACGTCGATCCGCGCCGCTCGCGCCCGCCTCACCCGGGAGACCTGGTACTTCGTCCACCTCTACGCCTACCTGGCCGTCGCGCTCGGCTTCGCCCATCAGCTCGCGGTGGGCACCGATTTCGTGGACGACCCGCTGGCGCGGTACTGGTGGGTTGCGCTGTACGTCCTCGTGGGCGGCTCCATCCTCGTGTGGCGCGTCGGTTGGCCGCTCTGGTTCAACGCCCGCCACCGGCTCCGGGTGGCCGAGGTGGTGGCCGAGGCTCCCGGCGTGTTCTCCGCCTACCTCACCGGTCGCGACCTCGACCTCATGCGGGTCGAGGCCGAGCAGTTCTTTCTCTGGCGGGTGCTCACCCGGCACGGGTGGTGGCAGGCCCATCCCTTCTCATGTCGGCGGCGCCCGACGGGCGGGCGTTGCGCATCACCGTCAAGGAGCTGGGGGACTTCTCCCGGGAGCTGCGCCGGCTCCGACCCGGCACGCGCGTCTTCGCCGAAGGCCCCTACGGCAACTTCACCGCCGCCCGCCAGACGCGCCGGCGGGCCCTCCTCATCGCCGGCGGTATCGGGATCACGCCCTTGCGCTCCCTCATCGAGACCCTTCCGACCGGCTGGGGCGACCTCACGCTGCTGTACCGGGTCCAGCGCCCCGAGGACTTCGTCTTCCGCGACGAGCTCGACCGGCTGGTACGTGACCGGGGGATCGTCGTGCATCCGATCGCCGGAGTCGACATCGGCGACGACGAGACCGACCGCCTGGGTCTGCCCGCGCTCCGGCGGCTCGTGCCGGACGTGGCCGACCGCGACGTGTACCTGTGCGGACCACCTGCCCTCGTCGACGCCCTGCACCGACGGCTGCGACACCTCGGCGTCCCCCGCCGGCACATCCATTCCGAACGCTTCGCCTACTGAGGTACGACATGCGCCGCTCTGTCTCCGTCCTTCTGGCCACCGTCGTGGTCCTGGTCCTCCTGGCCAACTTCCACACGTCGCCCTCCGGGACGGCCCAGGCCACCATCGGCGACACCACCCCCACGACCCAGGTCGCCCGCGGGTCCGAGCCTCCGGCGGGCGCGTCGCCCACCGGGGGTGGCGGGCTCGGCCCACCGTCGTCGGTGACGGCGCCGGCGACGACGGCGCCACGGGCAAACACGGCCACCCGGACCGTCACCGGGCCGACCGAGGAGAACCGGTACGGCCCGGTCCAGGTGCAGGTCACGCTCTCGGGCAACCGGATCGTCGACGTGCAGGCGCTGCAGCTGCCGAGCGACCGCTCGCGGTCCCAACAGATCAACAGCGTCGCCGGCCCGGACCTGCGCCAGGAGGTGCTGGCCGCCCAGAGCGCCCAGGTGCACACCATCTCGGGGGCGACGTACACCAGCACCGGCTACCGGCAGTCGCTCCAGGCCGCCCTGGATCAGGCCGGCCGGGGCTGACCGACCGACCCGATGCCGACGCGGGTCGAGCAGATCTGGGGCACGGCCGTCGGGGTCGACGTGCGGGATGACGTCCCCGCTGCTGTCGTCGACGACCTGTTCGCCTGGTTCGGCAGGGTCGACGCGTTGTTCAGCACCTGGCGCCACGACAGCGAGATCGTCCGCATCGCCGAGCGGACACTGGCGATCGCCTCGAGTAGCCCGGAGACGCGCGCCGTGCTCGACCGCTGCCATGCCCTCTCCTCCGCGACCGACGGTGCGTTCGACATCGCGGCCACGGCGCTCCTGCCCGCGCCGCACCCACCGGGGTGGTGCGCCCTCGACCCCTCGGCCATGGTCAAGGGCTGGGCGCTGGACCGGGCCGCCGAGCGCCTGATCGCCGCGAACGCGAGACGGTTCTGCATGAACGCCGGTGGTGACGTGCTCGTGGGCCAGGGCCCTGCGCCGGGAGAGGCCTGGCGGGTGGGGATCCAGCACCCCCTCGACAAGGGCCGACTTGCGGCCGTCGTCGCCGTCACCGATGTCGGCGTCGCCACCTCCGGGCGGTACGAACGTGGAAATCACATCGTCGATCCCCGCACGGGCTCCCCGGCCACCGGCCTGGCGTCGGTGACCGTCGTCGCGCCCGAACTGGCCGTGGCCGACGCGTACTCCACCGCGATCCTCGCCCTGGGCATCGACGGCCTCGATTGGCTCGAATCCCATCCGGGCGTCCATGCGATGGCCATCACCGACGACCGACGCGTCCTCACCACGGCAGGCTTCGCTGGACGACGGACCGAGTGAGTGCGGCGGAGCCCATCGGACCCAACTGGTGACGGTTTCATACGCCCCGGCGTGTCAAAGCGTCACGAGTTGCCCGGCCGAGGAGTCGCGGACCACAGGGATGCGGACGCACTCCCGGGACGATTCGGGGACCTCGATACGTAGGTACGTGTCCATCACATCTATTGGCTCGCCCGCCGCGGCGCGCTAGGAATACGGGGCGAACAGGCACCGACCGTGAGCGGTCGCCGGCCTGAGGCTGGGATGCAACCAGGGGGATGACGTATGCGTAAGAGCGGCTTCTTTCGGACCGCGGCGCTCGGACTCGGCCTGAGCACCTTGCTGGCGGTGGCCGGAGTCCCCGCCCAGGGGGCGAGCGTGCCCGGCCGGGTGGTCGACAACACCAAGCTGGGCACCAGCACCGACCCCCTGCGCGGGCGGGACATCCCCGGCCTCGCCGTCGACCCCGCCGATCCCCGCCACATCGTCCTGATCGACGAGGACTTCCTGGCTGGCCAGTGCGACTTCCACGTCACATACGACGCGGGCAAGACCTGGAAGGACGGACACCTCACCGTGCCGAGCGGGTTCACCGACCCCCCGTGCCGCACGTTCGACTCGGGCGGCTACGCGCACTACAACCAGAGCGTCGTCTTCGGGACGGGCCAGAACGTGTACACCACCTTCGCTTCCCACCGGGGCATCCAGCAACGGCCGGAAAGCGGCGCCGACAAGGTGGGCGGCGAGGGTGACTCGGTCATCGTCAACCACTCGGGCGACGGAGGCAAGACCTGGGACACCGGTGTCGTGGCGATCCAGGGCGGTACCAACACCTGGCCCTTCATCATCCGCCCCGGCGTGGCCGTGCAGGCCCGGGCCCAGGGCGACAAGGTCTACGCGGTCGGCTGGTACGTCGTGAACCCTCCGGGCATGGGCGCCTCGGGCGGCGCCGGCGACCGGCACGCCGTCGTGGCCAGTTCCGACGACGGCGGCAAGACATGGTCGGCTCCCGTGGACGCCCAGGGTCCCGACGAGCACGTGCGGGAGATCACCCCGCCGGTGGTCGGTCCCGACGGGGCCCTCTACCTCGCCTGGCGCAACCGTGACGACCCATCGAGCGCCCCACACCCCATCGTGGTGGCGAAGTCCACCGACGGCGGGGTGACGTTCACCCGCACCTCGATCGGCGACGTCGGCCCCGCGCCCGCCACCGCCCCCGCCCCCACCGGCAGCAGCGGCTACCCCCGGATGGCGGTCGACCCGAAGAGCGGCGCGCTCTACGTCGTCTACGTCGGCTTCAACTTCGGTGACCTCGACACGATCATCCAGCACTCCACCGACGGGGGAGCGACGTGGTCGCCGCCGCTGCGGGTCAACGACGACCCCAAGGGCACGGGGGTGCGCCAGCTCGGCCCCAAGGTGGCCGTCGCGTCCAACGGCCGGGTCGACGTGACCTGGCTGGACACCCGGGCCACCTACCCCAGCGCCATCATCCCCAAGCCGGCCGGCGACGGTGATGTTTACTACGCGTCGTCGAGCGACGGAGGGGCGACCTTCACGGCCAACCGCCGGATCTCCGACCGGTCCATCAACCTCGACGAGGGCCTCCTCGGCCGCATCGGCACCTACACCTGGTGGGGACCGGCTCTGGCGCCGCTGGGCACCGACTCCGTGTTCTTCGCATGGGGTGACTCGCGGTTCGGCAACGTCGACAACGACACCAACGACATCATGCTGGCCACGCTGCAGCTCGGCCAGTCCGGCCCCGCCGAGGTGACCCAGCTCCCCTCGGCCAGCCCGGCGAACGAGTCGGTGGCCGCCTCCCAGGTCGCCTACCCGGGTGGTGCCGAGCGCATCGGCTCCGCGTTCACCTCCAAGCTGGTGGTCGTCAACAAGAACGACGTGGCCGGGGCATGGGCCGGAGCCGTGCTGGCCCGGGCCAACTCGTCACCCCTGCTCGTGACGGACGGCAGCACCCTCTCCAAGACCCAGAAGGACGAGATCAAGCGGCTCAGCCCGACCGGGATGTTCGTCATCGGTGACCAGAACGCCATCCCCGACAAGCTGGTTGCCAGCATCACGGCGGCCGGAGTCATCACCAACATCTCGGCGCCGGCCTCGACGGTCCCCACAACGACACCGGCCACGACGGCGCCGCCGACGACCGCCCCGGCAAGCTCCCCGTCGAGCACGACGCCGGTGAGCACGCCTCCGACCACGGCGGCAGCGCCGACGACGACCACGATCCCGACGTCCACAGCCAACCGCACCACCGTCACCCGGCTGACCGGCGCCACCCCGGCCGACATCGGCAAGGCAGTCGCCGGAGCTCTCGACGTCCGCACCGACCAGGACAAGAGCAAGGCGCTGCCCGCGTTCGCCGGAGCGGTCGCCGTCAACGCAGCCAGCAAGGAGTCGGCGGCCGGGTTGGCCTTCGCCGCCGCGCTGCGCCTGCCCGTCCTCTACGTCGACAAGGACGGCGTCCCGGTCGCCACCGCGGACACGTTCAACACGATGGCGATCCAGACCACCTACGTGATCGGCGGGCCTGACGCGGTCAGCGACGCCACGATGGCCAAGCTGCCCGGCGCCAAGCGTCTCGGCGGTGCGGACGTCGCCGCGACGTCGGTGGCGGTCAACAACGAGATCAAGAGCCGGGGCCTGCCCGTGAACGTCGCCTACGTGGCCGACGATTCACGGCCGGTCGACGCCGCCGTCGCCGCCGCTGCGGTAGCGAGAGTCGGGGGCATCGAGATCCTCACGCCCGGGGCGGGGAGCGCGGCCGCCGACAAGCAGATCGACCAGCTGGGCCTCACCGGCGCCGTCGACAAGGTGGTCGTCGTCAAGAGCACCACCTCCAGCAGCCCGCCATGGGCCCTGATCGTCGTGAGCGTCCTCCTCGCCGCCGTCGGCGTCGTCCTCCTCGGTCTGGCGGCACGCAAGAGGGAGAAGATGACCGCCGACACCGCGGCGGGGGACCCGAACAGCTCGCCGGCGGACCGACAGCCCCGCTCGGAGCGCAAGCCGTAGCGGCGCGCGGACGGCGGCCGGCGCGTATCCGACGGTGGTGGAACGAGCGGCTGATCGGCCGTGGAAGAAGGGGGGTGTCGGTCCGATGAGTCCCGGCCCTCGTGAACGTCAGCCCATCGTGGAAGCAACGAATCTCGCCGACATCTACGGTCTGGCCCCGCTCGACTGGAATCGAGTCACGGCCCGTCTCGCGGAGGGGGTCACACAGGCTCCGGAGTCCGGCGGCCCGAGCCGCCACACGTCCTGGTTGGCGACCATCAACGGTGATGGCAGTCCCCACCTCACCGGCGTCGGCGTCCTCTGGGTGGACGATGCGTTCTGGTTCGAGACCGGGCTGCGAACGCGCAAAGGACGAAACCTCGCCCGGGATCCCCGCTGCACGTTGAGCCTGGCCACCCGGGAGTTCGACCTCGTGGTGGAAGGTGAGGCGCGGCAGATCACCGACCCTCCCACCGTCGCCGCCATGGCGGCACGGTGGAGCGCTGCGGGTTGGCCGGTCCGGGTCGACGACACCGGTCGTGCGCTCACCGCCGACTACAGCGCGCCGTCGGCGGGACGGCCACCGTGGGCCGTGTACCGCCTCGGACCCCGCCGGGCCACGGCGATCGCGACGACCGAGCCTGGCGGCGCGACCCGTTGGGCTCTTTCCTGAGGCTCTCCCAGATCACCTGGTCGCCCTCTCGGTGACCACCGGACTTGGATGACGGTCGGCTACATGCGGAAGGGCGCTCGCATGCTCGGCGCGCCGGCGGCGCCGGCCAGGAGGGGAAGCCCGAGCATATCCTCGGTCGTGCGTAGCAGGGAGTAATGGTTGAAGCTCTGAGGCACGACCGTGCCCGCAGGGGTGGACGGGGTCACCATGATGTTGGGCATCGGGGTGGGCTCATCCCACATCAGGACGACGGCGGTGGCCCCGGAACGGTAGGCCGCGCTGGAGAGGATCCTCGGCATCCACGAGGACAACCATGCGTCGCCGGTGGCGACCGAGCAGTCGTGGGTGTCATGGCAGAGGTCCGGGGTGACGAAGCTGAAGGCCGGAAGGGTGTCAGCGGCGAGGTCCTTGGCGAGGGCGCCGGCATCGATGCTGCCGAGGGGTACGTCGTCCGCCTGGCACGCGGCCCGGTCTGTGCCCCCGGTGTAGTAGCTGGCGGGATTGTGCTTGGCCGCATAGGACCCACCCGACACCAGGCGGCACGGAGCCGGCATGCCCTCCTCGTAGCTGCGCTCGATCCGGCCTGACGCCCTCACCTGGCGGAACAGGTTGTCGACGGTGAGCGGGTGGGACGCAGGGTCGCCGTCGTCCTGAATGCCCGAGATCGTGCCCGATGTGGCGCCCAGATAGTTTGGCAGCGAGGGGCTGCCGACTGACGCGTAGCGCGACGCCGTCCCGCACTGACGGGCCAGGGTGGTCTCGAACGGGGCGGCCGACGAGCCGATGACCTGGCTGTTGGTGTGGTTCTCCATCCAGATCCACACGACGTGCGCGTAGGCCGCAGGTGGGGACCCGGACTGGCCACACGGCGAGGCCATCGGGACCGTCACCGCCGGCTGCGACGAGACGCCCGCGCTGGTGGGTGGGGCGATCGGACGAGTGGTCGTCGGCGCGGCCGGCGCCGAGGTCGACACCGTCGTCGGCGACGAGGACGGTGACGAGGACGTCGGTGAAAGGTCAGACGTGGACGTCGACGGGATGCTCGTGCTCAGGACCTGACCTGTCGGGGAAACGGGACCGTGGCCGCAGCCGGCCAGTGCAAGGGCGAGAAGGGCCGGCACGAGCGCCCGGGCGGACCTCATCCGCGGGCGGCAGCAGGATCGGTCACCATCGCCCACCCTATTCCTGACCTCGGAGTCGGACCGGTCGCCTCCGCAGGAGTACCGTCGGCCAGGGATGGATGCGTGGCTGGTCGGACGACGTCGTTGAGGCCGGCGTCCGCAGGCGCGGGACGGTCACAGGTGACGGGCCTCATGCGGGCCGCCGCAACCGTGGCCCTGGTGACGGCCGCAGCGTGTGGCTCCGGTGGGGCGCGGGCGTTCGTCGCCCGGCATGACGGGCCCGCCACCACGACGGCGCCGGCGCCGCAGAAAAAGACGACTGAATCCACCACGCCCGGTCCGATCCGCCCCGCGTGCGCGCTGCTGAGCCGCGACGAGGTGGCCGCCGTCCTGGGCAATCCGGTCGCGACCGGGACCGGGGCCGGATCGAACTGCTTCTGGGCCACCACGGTCGACGGCGGGACCAGCGCCACCGTCACCGCGGTCAAGCCGGGCGCCGCAGGAGCGGCGGATGCCTGCAACTATCTCCGTCTCGGACAACCGACGGACGCCCCGCACGAGCAGGTCTCCGGTGTCGGAGTCTCGGCGGTGTGGGTGTTCCAACCCCTGACCACCCTGTCGCAGGGCAGCGTGGTGGCCTGCTGGTCCGATTCGGCCGCGCTCGTGCTGCTCACCGGCGAGCACCCCATGGCCGCCCTCCGCGCCACCGCCATCGACCTCGTCCAGCGGCTCCACGCGCAGAGCTAGCGCTACGGATAGGCGCCCCACCGGACGGACGCACCGATGGCGGCAGCCGCCAGCACCGCGCCGATCAGGACGAACGATGCGCTCACCTCGTGACGCCGCTTCTGGACCGTCACGTCCCTCGGGAGGTTGGCGAAGACCTTTTGCAGCTGAGGGGCGTCCTCGGCGCTGTAGGCCGTGCCACCGGTCTCCTGGGCGATCTGCTGCAGCGTGGCGTTGTCGGCCCGGAGCGATGAGCCACCGGCCCCTCCCTGAACGCCGAACCCGCCTCCGCCGAAGCCGCCCCCGCCACCGAAGCCGCCCCGCTGGGCGCCACCGCCGAGTTGCCGCGCCGAGCACACCAATGAGGCCGGTCGGGAGGTGCCGAACCCGATCGTGTACACCCGTACCCGCCGCGCCACTGCGTACGGCACCGCGTCGAGCGGCGCGATCCCGCGGGTGTTGGCACCGTCGGTCAGCAGCACGACGATGTCGGGAACGAACCCATCCGTACCGGGCGCGACGACCGGCGCAGGCGGCGCTTCCGGTATCGGGTCCGGCACGTCGCCCACCGGCTTGACGCCGCTGTTGACCTCGGCGATGGCGTCCAGCGCCTTCAGCATGGCCGATCCGATGGCGGTACCCCGGGCGGTGGTGAGCCCGTCGATCGCGCCCACGAGGGCTTTGTGGTCGGTCGTGGGAGGCACTGCCAGCTGGGCGAACCCCGAGAAGACCACGAGGCCCATCCGGGTGCCGGCCGGCTGGTTCTGCACGAAGGCGCGGGCTGCGTTCTGGGCCACGGTGATCCGGTTGGGATCGACGTCGGTGGCGCACATCGAGCCGGACACGTCCAGGGCGAGGATGATGGAGGTGCCGCCGACGGGAACGTCCTGGATGAGCTGCGGCCGGGCGGCGGCGACCGATAGCACCCCCAGGCTGACCAGCAGCATGGCGACCGGGAGATGTCGGCGCCAGCGCGATCGGCGTGGCAACACCGAGCGGAGGAGGGCGACGCTCGAGTAGCTCACCGCCTGCTTCCGTCGGCGGCGCATCGCCCCGAGGTACGCGCCGAGGACGGCCGGGACGGCGAGGGCCGACAGGAGGGCGAGCGGCCAGGTGAACGTCACGAGTCAGACCACCCGCCCGAACCAGAGCACGGACAACAGCGCCCCGGCCAGGAGCAGGACGATGCCGACGGCCGAGAACAGCCCGGTGACTTCGGTGTGCTGGGAGACGATCTTAAAGCGGAGGTCGATCTTCTTGGAGATCGCGGCCAGGCCGGTGGCATCGCCGGCTTCGAAGTACGACCCGTCGGTGGTCGACGCGACCTGCTTGAGCAGGTCGCTGTCGCGCGCGGTCGCCACGCTGAAGCCGTCGATCGTCACGACGGTTCCCGCGTCGGTGCCGATGCCGATCGTGTCGACGCGGACACCCGCCACCGACGCCACCTGGGCGACGGACACCGGGTCGGGTGGGCTGGTCTCCTCACCGTCGGACAGCAGCACGACGGTCGCCGATCCGAAGAAGCCGATGTCGACCTGGGCCGAGTCGCTGGCCAGCGCTTCGGGGTCGATCGTCACCGGCTTGCCGGCAATGGCGCTGAGCGACGTCACGAGCCCCTGCCCCAACGACGTGCCACCGCCGACCGACAGTCGGTCGATCGACCTGACCGCATCGGCGTGCGCCGTCGTCGGTGTCTGCACGATGACCGCTCCGTCACCGAACGCCACCACACCGATGCGCACCGCAGGTGGCTGACGATCGACGAACGCCCGCGCCGCAGCCTTGGCCGCCTCGATACGCGTAGGCCTGACGTCGGTCGCCTTCATGCTGTTCGACACGTCGACCGCCAGGATCACCGTTCCCTCCCGACGGAGGGTCTTCACCGACGCCATGGGCCGGGCCGTGCCGACGATGAGAACGGTAAGGGCCACCGTGAAGAGCGCGAACGGCAGGTGGCGGCGCACGCGCGTGCGCGGTCGCGCCGACGTGGCCACCAGCCCCTGCTCCGAGAGGGCGGCGGCCCGCCGGAAGCCTCGGCGCCGCGACGACGCATAGGCCCCGACCATCGCCGGGATGGCGACAAGGAGAGCGAGCATCCAGGGCGACCCGAACGTCATCAGCGCCTCGGCCGGCGGCGCGACTCGACGATGCGGACGAGCGCGTGCACCAGATCGTCGTCGGTGGCGATCACATGGAGGTCGACGCCGGCCCTGCGGGCCGCATCGCCCACCGCCGCCTCCCGCTCCTGGCCGGCCTGGCGGAGCCGGCGACGGAACTGGGGATCGCTCGAGTCAACGGTCAGCTGCTCACCCGTCTCGGCGTCCTCGACGACGAGAAGTCCGGCGTCGGGCAGGTCGAACTCTCGCCGGTCGACGAGCCGGACGGCCACCACCTCGTGGCGCTCGGTCAGCCGTAGAAGCGACCGCTCCCACCCCGGCTCGCTGATGAAGTCCGAGACGAGCACCACGAGCGAGCGGCGGCGGATGACGCGGGGAGCCAGATCGAGCAACTGGCGAAGATCGGTGACCGGTCCCCGCAGTCCGCCCGGGGGGCCGCTCGCGCGCCGTCGACCGGGGAGACGCCCGGCCACGCCCCGCCGGCCGCCCGGGCCGGGTCTCCCGCTCGACGGGCCGCTCGGGCCGGGACGCCCGGCCGGTCGCAGGAGCTCGGCGACGATCGCCAGCACCTGGTTTCGGCCCTGCCGGGGCGGGATCGTCCTCACGTTCTCGTTGTCGTAGACGATGGCGCCGACCCGGTTGCCACCTCGGACGAACAGCTGGGCGATCGTCGCCGCCACCTCGCACAGAACGTGGTCCTTGGTCCGACCGACGGGGCCGAAGCCCATCGACGGGGAGTGGTCGAGAAGGAGCCAGGCCGTCAGCTCGCGGTCCTCCGCATACTGCCGCACGAACATCTCGTCCATGCGGGCGGTGACGTTCCAATCGATGTGGCGGACGTCGTCGCCCGTCTCGTACTCCCGCACGTCACGGAAGTCGGTGCCGTGGCCACGCAGCATCGTGCGGTAGTTGCCTTGCAGCCTCCCGTCGAGACGACGGATCACCTGCCACTCGAGCCGTCGGAGGACCCGGTCGGGAGTCAGCGGGGCGGTGGTGCCCATGCCCTGTCGTCAACGGTGCCGAACGGCGGCTCTCCGCCGACGGTGCCGGACGGCTGCTCTCCGCCGCGATCCCGCAACATGACCTCGGGCAGCGGGATCCTGTCCAGGATCGCGCCGAGGACATCCTCGGACGTCACGTTGTCGCCCAGAGCCTCGTAGGAGAGCACGAGGCGGTGCCGGAGCACGTCGGGCGCCACGGAGAAGACGTCATTCGGGAGCGCGTACCCGCGGCCGCGCAAGAGGGCCAGCGCCTGGGCGGCCAGGATCATGTAGATCGACGCCCGCGGGCTCACTCCGTAGGTGACGTAGCGGGCCATGTCGCCCAGGCCTACCGCCCGCAGGTCCCGGGTGGCATTGGAGACGCGGACGGCGTACTCGATGAGGGCGGGGTCG
>JALYYN010000533.1 GCA_030946525.1 Actinomycetota bacterium
CCCGGCGGAGGGGCGTTCGTCCGGCACCGGGCGTGGGTACGAGGTCGGCCATGAACGTCAAAGCGCAACCTGACGACCACAGCACCGCCACCACCAGGGCGGTCGGTAACATCACCGGCTGGCTCGGGTCGTTCCCTGCCATCACCATCTCCCTGGCGGTGATCTTCGCCTGGCTCATCGGCGGCTTCTTCGTCACTGGAGGGTTCAGCAACAACACCTACCAACTGCTGATCAACACCGGCACGACGATCATCACCTTCCTGATGGTGTTCATCATCCAGAACACCCAGAACCGTGAGGGTCGGGCCATGCAGACCAAGCTGGACGCCCAGAGCGAGGTGCTTCGCTGCATCGCCGAGAGACTGAACATCGACGACGACGAGGACCTGCTCACCCGCATCGTCGGGGTCGAGGACGCCCCCGAGCATGTGATCAAGACCAACCAGGACCGGGTGCGCAACGTGGCTGTCGAGTCCGGCCGCCACGGGCTAGCCCGTGGCCCCGCCACCAACGGCACGACCAAAGACCGGCGTGGCTGACCCCCTCGTGGAACCAACTCCAGTCTGAGACTCGGCCGCGTTTCCTACGTCCCCTGGCGCTCTCACGGCGTCGTACGCCCCCAAGCGGCGGGGGATGGGGCCGGTTCGAGGTCCCAGCTTGGCGGGGATGCGCCGTGCTCCGCCCCCTTGTAGGAGGGGTCACAGCGTTGCTCGTGCATGACCGCTTGAATGCAACTCTCCTGCGCGTCGGCATTCAGCCGCCGCCGCCTGACCCTGCGGGCGACTCTGCCGGCATTGGCCCGGCCGGTATTACGATTGCCGCGACACGGCAATCTGGCATCCTGTTCGCGTGGGCGTGAGACCGACCGTGCCCTCAGGTGGGCCACGAGGACGACGTAGGAGAACGGCTTGGTCAGGAAGTCGTCGGCACCGGTGTCCAGCGCTTCGGCGTGGTCGAACTCGCCATCCTTGGCCGTGAGCATGAGAATCGGCGTCCAGTTGCCGGCTTCGCGCAGCTGGGCGCACACCTTGTAGCCATTGACGCCCGGCAGCATGATGTCCAGCACGATGGCGTCGTAGGCGCCCTCCTGCGCCATCCAGAGGCTCTCGGTGCCGTCGAATGCGACGTCGACCGCGAAGCCCTCGTCGCCGAGACCGCGCTTGAGCGCAGCGGCCAACCGCTTCTCGTCCTCGACCACGAGGATTCGCATGCCTCCAGCGTGCCACTGCGAGGCTGAAGGCCACCTGAGTCCTCAAATTGCGTGCGGGACCCACCCGGTGACGTTGATACAACCGTGATTCGGACTCATGCTCCGTCCTCGCTGAAACGAGGTATGGACCCACTCGGCGGATCCCGGACCGATGCACTACCTCGACCTGTCGAACGACCGGGCGGCACGGGCCGCATCGCCGTGGGGTCATCACTGGAACCGGCCCCTCTGATGAAGGACCAAACGATGTGACGCTCAGCGGGTGTTCAGGCATGAAAGCGCATGGTGGGTTCATCACCCCCCACCTACGACCCAGGAGGTCGCAATGAACATCAAGGTGAAGCAGAAGATAGTCGTCGCAGTCGTCGGCGTGTTGGGACTCGGCGGGCTCGGCATGGGCACGGCGTTCGCCCAAGCCTCGTCTCGCCACACCACCAAGGCGACGTCGGCCGTCTCCGCCGCGCCCACCACGAACGCGGAGGCCCCGGAGTCGGCGGGCCCGGACACCGACAACGTGCAGTCCGGCGACCAGAGCACTCCGGACAGCGAGGCGGCCGATGCCACGGGGAAGGCCGACGCCCCCGAGGCCTACGGTTCCAACCATCAGGATGCCAACGGCGTCAACGTCGACTACACCCCGGCGGGCGAGGCCCCCGAAGCGGGCTGATCTCCCCCACCCGCACCATCAGTTTCCGGTTCCGTCCCAAGAAGCCGGTGCGTTTATGAGCCGGCTCGGACCCTCGGGTCCCGAGCCGGGCAACAGATGATCGAGTAGGCGCTGGACCGGTCCCGCGGCCAGTAGCAGCACGGTTACGACTGGTCGCCGCAGCAATAGGGGCGACCAGTCGTCGCTCGGATAGTGGGCCCCGACGGCGATGCGCCCAACAGTCACCAGGGTGGCGGTCACGAGGGCCAGGATCTCAGTGTTGACGACGGTGTCAGCCACGTGACCGTGGTCCCCCGAGGCCGGTGCGGTCCCTAGACCTAGAGACCCTGGCCGGATGGATCGGCGTCACATGATGGAGTCAGGGCTCTGCGAAAGCAGTAGCGAACTTCGAGTTCAGCGTTTCGCTGCGCTATCGCCGCAGTGAGAAGCCGAACCGACGGTCCACCACCGAGAGATCGGGCGCGCACGGGGGCGCCGTTGCCGTGTCCTGGCCAAGGTGGCCTTCACCGTCAAGCTTCCAGCGGAGCTCGTCCGTCGAGTCCGGCGCGTCGCAGCTCGGCACCCGCCGAAGGGGCCGAGAGCGAGGCCCGGGCGACAGCGCCCAAGACGACAACACATGGCAAGGACGCGGAGCACGACGACCTCTACTCGGTAGGCGACTTGGGTCGCCCATGGGGACGCGCGCCGATGATTTCCGTCGGCGTTCCTGTGGGTGGGGGTCGATCGGTTAAGTTGAGGCAGCGTGTCGCATCCCAGAACGGGACCCCAACCGACGGACATGGCGGACCGCCAGCACACATGCGCCCCGAGCACCACCATCTCGGCCGAGGTCGGTGCCTGGCCGGTGCCTGGCCGGCAAATAGCCGGGGGCGCCCGCCGTTGCGCATCGCCCCGTCGAGGTTACGAGCTGATTTCTCCAGGCAGCGGTAGGGGCGCGCAACCACGGGCGACCGGCGCCGTCGACGCTTTGGTGCTTCGCCGTCGGGTCGGAGTCAGCTCATTCGCGTCCAACGCCGGCGCCTTTCGAGCGCGACCATCCCGGGCGGGCACGCCATGGCCCCGTCAACCCGGCACTCGGCACCTATGCTGGACCGATCACTAACACCACAAGGAGTCCCACCGATGAGCGTCATGCGGCGGTTTTCCGACATCTTCAAGGCGAAGGCAAACAAGGCCCTCGACAAGGCCGAGGATCCCCGCGAGACGCTTGACTACTCCTACCAGCGCCAGCTGGAGATGCTCCAGCAGGTCCGCCGAGGCTTGGCCGACGTGGCCACCTCCCGCAAGCGCATCGAGCTCCAGGCCACCCAACTCCAGCAATCGGCGACCAAGCTCCAGGATCAGGCTCGCCAGGCCATGGAGCAGAACCGTGAAGACCTGGCCCGCGAGGCGCTCACCCGCCGAGCCGCCATCGCCACCCAGCTCCAGGAGCTCGAGGTGCAGCACACCCAGCTGCAGGGCCAAGAGGCCAAGCTGACCGACGCCCTGCGCCGACTCGAGGCGAAAGTGGAGTCGTTCCGCACCCAGAAGGAGACGATCAAGGCGACCTATACGGCCGCTCAGGCCGAGACCAAGATCGGCGAGGCGGTCTCGGGCATCTCCGAGGAGATGGGCGACGTGGGGATGTCCATGCAACGCGCCCAGGACAAGGTCGCTCAGATGCAGGCCAGGGCGGGTGCGGTCGACGAGCTTCTGGCGTCCGGGGCGCTGAACGACCTGACCACGACATCGGATCCCATCCAGGCCGAGCTTGACCGGGTCTCGGCCACCTCAGGCGTCGACGCCGAGCTGGCCCGGCTGAAGGGCGAGCTCGGCACTGGCGCCCCTCCCTCGCCTGCCCTGCCAGCCGGTGGTTCAGGATCACCGGTGCAGTCGTGATCGTCCGCATCCTGGGCGAGGGCCAATTCGAGCTGTCCGAGCAGGAGGCCTCGGTCCTCGGGGAGCTCGATCGGACCCTCATTGACGCCATGGGGACGGGCGATACCGCTTCCTTTCAATCGGCGCTCGCCGCCTCGCTGGACGAGGTCCGTCGCGCCGGCACCGCCGTTCCGGCCGACCACCTGGGGACGTCAGACCTGGTCCTGCCCCATGCCGACGCCTCGATGGAAGAGGTCCACATCCTCTTCGCTGACGAGGGGCTCTTGGAAAGCTGATGGCCAGCCACCGATTCGAGAAGGATGCCGGCCTCTCGGCCCGAATGGGCGTGACAATGTTCCTTCTCGGGCTGCTCTACGTCGTCTTCGTGGTGCTGCTGGCCGCAGTCGGGATACCCCTGGTCCTCGTGATCGTGGTCGCCGGCGGTCTGATGTTCGCCCAGTACTACTTCTCCGACAAGATTGCCCTGTTCTCCATGGGCGGACACGAGGTCTCCGCCGAGGAGGCGCCGGAACTGCACGGCATTGTCGACCGCCTCTGTGCCATGGCTGACATGAAGAAGCCTCGCGTGGCCATCGCCGACAGCGACATCCCGAATGCCTTCGCCACCGGCCGGAGCCCGAACAACGCCGTCGTGTGTGCGACCACCGGCATTCTCCGACGCCTCGAGGAGCCGGAACTGGAGGCGGTCTTGGCCCATGAGCTCTCCCACGTCGCTCACCGCGATGTGGCGGTGATGACCATCGCCAGCTTCCTGGGCGTCCTCGCCGGGCTCATCACCCGCATGGCGTTCTACGCCGGACTGTTCGGCGGCTTCGGCGGCGATCGCGGCGGCGACGACGAGCGCGACAACTCCGCCGGCATGGTGATCGCGGTGATCGCCATCTCAGCTGCGGTGTATGCGGTGAGCTTCCTGCTCACCCGGGCCCTGTCCCGCTACCGGGAGCTCTCGGCCGACCGTGCCGGGGCGCTGCTGATCGGGCGACCGTCGGCGCTGGCCGCTGCGCTCGTGAAGGTGAGCGGGGACATCGCCCGCATCCCAACCCGCGACCTGCGGGCGGCCGAGCCACTCAACGCCTTCTTCTTCACTCCCGCTTTGGCCGGCGGTTTCAGTCTCTCCTCGATCTTCTCCACCCACCCCAGCCTTGAGCGCCGCTTGGAACAGCTCGCCCACATCGAGTCAGAACTCGGCCACGCAGCATGAAGTTCCTCGACACCATCTTGGGACGCAGTCGAGCGGTGCCCGCCAAGCTGGACGCGCTGTTCGCGCTGCCCTCCGCCGCCGTCACCCTTGAGACCGAGGCCGGGTTGGCGTCGTCGGGAACCGCAGCCGTGTGTTTCAAGCCGGCCTCGGGACAGGCGTTCGAGACCGTCCGGGCTGACCTGGAGGAGCTACTCAAGCTCGACGCCAGCCAATCAGGCACGATGCTTTCGGACCAGGATGACTCCTTCGGCTACCACTGGATTATTCTTTCTGCTCCCGATATCGGCGACCTGGTGTCGCGCGTACATATCGTGAACTCCACCCTTGAGGAGCGCGGGTTCGGCCCTCAGCTGCTTTGCTCGGTGTTCGGTTTCGGTGAAGCCAGCAAACGCCTGTACCTCGTGTACTTGTACAAGAGGGGAACGTTCTATCCATTCGCTCCTCGGGAGTCAGACCGACGCGACAACGAGGAGGAGCTGCGTATCCGCGGCATTGTGTCGGGCGACCTCCCGATCGAGGATGACCTGACCCGATGGTTTCCTGTATGGGGCGTTCCGCTGGGATAGGGCGACAGGCCGACGCCGCCCATCAGGCCGTCTGGCGCGGAACTCCGTTGGCTACTCGACAGAGCTGGACGCGGGATGCCGCAATCTGGCGGAAGCCTTGGCGGGCGAGCCCGTTTAGCGTGTGGATGGACCACGTCCACCGCGCCGGCTCGAAGGCTTTCAAGCAGCGCACGTCGCAGCCGCCGGCTGGGCGTGGCGGCGATTGACTTCGCTGCTGCTGGCCAGACCACGCCCAAGTTGACTCCAGTTCCGACCCTCGACCATGGGTGCTCTAACGTCACCGCCGTGGCTCAGCACCGTCATGGGCCTTGGCCTTCGGTGCTTGCGATCGCCACATCTGGTCTGATCGTCGCCGGGTGCGCCAGAGCCCCTGTCCGGGCCCCGGCACCGACGGTCATCCCCATCGACCACGTTGTGGTGCTCATGCAGGAGAACCGGTCCTTCGACAATTACCTCGGACAGCTGCACACCAGCGGCCAGCCCCAAACCGAAGCCGAGCCGGCGACCGCGGCCAACCCCGACCCAACCAATCCCGCCGGCCCCGCCCTGCGTGCGTTCCACCAGGATCGGTACTGTGAGGTCGCCGACCTCGAGCACTCCTGGACCGGCGCCCACCGGGAGTGGACCGGTGGGGCGATGGATGGCTTCACCGCGGCCAACGCCACGCCGGCGGACCCGACCGGCTCTCGGGCCATGGGCTACTACTCCCAGGCCGACCTGCCCTATTACTACGGCCTCTACAGCACCTTCGCCATGGCCGACCGGTACTTCTCCTCGGTGCTCGGCCCCACCTTTCCGAACCGATTCTTCCTGCTCGCGGGGACCTCGTTCGGCCACATCCGAAACGACCTGCCTCCACTTGACGGCTTCAGCCAACGCAGCGTCTTCAACCTGCTCGACGAGGCCTCGGTGAGCTGGCGCTACTACTACTCCGACTTCCTCCCCTTCGCCGACGAGTTCTCTTACGTGCGGGCCCACGCCGCCGGCCACCTCGTCCCAATCTCCCAGTACTACGCCGACGCGGCCGCCGGTCAACTGCCCCAGGTGTCATTCGTCGACCCGGTCCTCGCTGGCAGTGCTGCCATTGCCAACGACGAGCACCCACCCTCGAACGTCCAGGTGGGGGAGGCCTTCGCCGCCGGGGTCATCGACTCGCTGTTCCGCAGCCCCCAGTGGCCGTCCTCGGCGCTGTTCCTCGCCTACGACGAGGACGGCGGCTTCTATGACCATGTCCCGCCGCCGGTCGCTCCGGTTCCCGACCCGATCGCTCCCATGCTTCGATCAGGGGACACCGATGCCGCCTTCGACCGCTACGGGCTCCGGGTGCCGGCCGTGGTGGTGTCGCCCTACGCCAGGGCCCACTTCGTGTCCCACGCGGTCTACGACCACACATCGATCCTCCGGTTCATCGAGACGCGCTTCGGGTTGCCCTCCCTCAGCCAGCGCGACGCTCATGCCGACCCCATGCTCGGCATGTTCGACTTCACCCGGATGACCTTCGCCGCTCCACCGCCGTTGCCGCCGGCGCCGGTCGACCCGTCCCCGCCGCCTGGGTGCCCGGCAACCCCCGCCGGTGCAGGCCACTGAGCGCTTCGGTCGGGGCCTGCCTGCCCCCTGGCGACATGGCAATCGCCCATCGTGGCGCCGGGGCCGCATGATGACCACGTCCGTCCCCGACTACCTGGAGCTGGACACGTGACCACCGCCACAGCCAGAGAGGAACTTCCGCCACCGCTGGTCCGCTTCGCCGACGACCCGCTGCGCTGGATCGGCATCAAGATCGAGCTGCTCGTGGCGGCTGTCACCCTGGCCCACATCGGCATGTTCATCGTGGTGGCGCTGTACTACCTGCTCACCCAGAAGAACGCCGCCATCAAGAACTTCTGGGACAACACCCTGGTCACCAACCGGGACCTGCGTCACTCCATCCGCGACGTCGGCGAAGGCATCCTGGGCGGCTTCCTGGCCCAGGCCATCGTGTGGAACCACTTCGCCAAGAGTCACCTCAAGGCGGGACGCGTCTTGCGTCGGCTCCACGAACGCCTGCACGTTCCCGAGGTCCCCCTTGCCCTGCTGGCCTCCGCCGTCTTCGGCGCCATCGGCTTCTGCGCCCTCTACTACGGGCCATGGCCATGTCGCCCAGCATCGCGCCTTGCAGTGGACACGCCCCGTCAAAGTTGCCGGTGGTGGACACGGCCCGCCAAAGCGGTACTCGGCTGCGGTGAAGAGCTACCGACCTTGCGCCGGCCTCTTCTTCTCCACTGCGCTCTTGGTCCCCGCCCGGCCGGTCGGCTGGCGGGCCAGCAGCTGGGCCAGTTGGTCGTGGAGCTCGGCCAGGCTGACGTCGTGTCGATCCCGCTCCGCCGCCAGCTCGCCGGCGAATCTGATCGGCCAGGCGTTCGGCCCGCTCGGCCCTCTGTGCCGCCGCGTCCATTGCCGCCTCGGCGCTGCCAACTCGATCCGCAGGCGGCCCATAACCGCGTCCGCCTCGGCGACCTGCTTGGCCGCAGCACGAGCGGCGTGTTCGGCCGTAGCCGCTCGATGGTCGGCGGCGTCGGCCCGGGCCAGCGCGGCAGCGACCGCTGTACGGGTCTCATCCAGCGCCCTCGTGAGCCGTTCGGTCTCCTCCTCGTGCCTGGCGTCAGCCTGGGCGGCCCGGCGGTCCCGCTCGTCCAGCGTCGCCCGATGGGCGCCGATGGTGGCCTCCCGGGCGTCCTGGGCTGCGGCCGCTGCCTCGCGAGAACGCGCCACCGCCGCCCGCAGCTCGTCGGCATCGGCTCGTGAGCGGCGAGATCGGCTTCCCAGGCCGACCGCTCGCTGACCAGCCGGGCCGCCACCCGGGCCGCCTCTTCGGCGGCGGTGGCTCCCAGCTGCTGGGCGGCTAGGACCTCGGCGGTGGCCTGGGCCCGGACCCGGGCCATCTGCGCCGCCTGGGTTCCGGGATCGATCGAACGCAGGGTGGCCTCGTAGCTCCGGAGATCGTCGAGCACGGAGGCCAAGCGGGCCATGGCCGGGCGGAGCAGGTCGCCGGGAGCAGACTCGGGCGAGTCGGCCAGGCGACGGCGGCCGGCCTCAGCCCGATGCGCGTTCGAGCAGTACAGCCGGCGCCGGCCGCCTCCCGGGGGCTGGACCACCACTTCCCCGCAGCCGGCCAGGGCGCACACCGAGGTGCTCGCTCCGGCGGATGTGGAGGAACTCACGATTCCCGCGACTCGGGAGGGCCGTTCGGACGACCTTGCGCCGGGGCCCGTCCTGGTCGATCTGGAAAGGATGGAGGCGGTCCCCGTGCCTGAGCGGTCGCTGAGAAGGTGCTGAGCCGATCGAGCGTCGCTACCGAGGCGGAGCCGATGCGCCTGCGAACGACTATCGCGACTCCAGCGCTCGCGCTGCCCGAGCGGCCACGCCGAGCCCGAAGCGGCTCGCGGCCTCGACCGCAGCCGATGCCACCACCCCCAACGCGACGTACTCCCCCAGCTCGAGGGTGGACGGAGCGCTCAGGTCATAAGAGCTGCGTCCGAACGGCACGAGGAAGGACAGCGGCGCCAACCCGGCCATGGCTCCCAGCAGGACCACCTTCCAGCGCTGCAGCGGCCGGGCCTGGATGACCGCCACCCACAGCGAGACGATGAGGAGCACCACGGTCGATGCGGTACGGGCCTGATGGGGCGAGACGTGCTCGGCCCGGCGATGCCGTACCCGATCATCACCGCCATTGCGGCCACGGTGCCCGCCGGGATGGCGAAGCCCAGCTTCCGCCGGAGGAGTTCGAGGCCGCCTGGCGCCAGGCGCAGCGGGGGGAGGCGGCGTGAGCCCGTCGAGTCCAACCCCGTCGAGCACAACCCCGTTGTGTAACGATACGGTAACGATCTCCTGCCCGGTGTGCGCCACGCCCTTCCTGGCCCTCGGCAAGCGTCGTTACTGCTCCGACACCTGCCGGGTGGCAGCCCACCGCCGGCGCCATCGGGTCGACCCCATTGTCGCCGCCGTCCCCGCCCCGGCCGGCCCTCGCCGGCCAGTGACCGTCTACGAGTGCGACGGCTGTGGAGCCAGGGCGCTCGGAACGCAAAGGTGTGACGAGTGCGGGACCTTCATGCGCCGCGTGGGCACCGGAGGAAATTGTCCGTCGTGCCTATGAGGCCGTTTCGGTGGAGGAGCTACTCAACCCCTGAGGGGTTCTTCCCACCGAGCACGACATCGTGCACAATGGCCAAGCTGGACCAACCGGCACCGCTGGAAACCAAACCAACGAGTGTCCGCGAGACCCAGGGCGGTTCAATCTGGGCGAAGGAAGGGATACGTCCTGCGTACCGGTCTCGAATGGAGGTTCGGCTTGGGGCAGCCCATAACGCGCGGGCCGGAAGGTGCCCTACCCTCGCTTAACGTGCCGCTTCCGGACGGGGTCGACGAGGCCGGACGGCAGCGCATAACGACGGTCGGCGGCATCCAGAGCCGCTCCGGACGCTCGGGTCCAGGTGGCGCGAAGCACTGCTCGGAT
>JALYYN010000540.1 GCA_030946525.1 Actinomycetota bacterium
GTCCGGAACCGCGACGGTTTTCTCCGGTCACTTGCATGACCGCCCGGCCGGAGGGGCAGGGGCCCCCGCCGGCGGCGACGGGCGTGGTCCGAAGGACCCGGGTGCCCGGAGCAACAGCATTGTGCTCGTCGGCATGATGGCGGTGGGCAAGACCAGCGTCGGTCGCCGGCTGGCCCACGGTAGGGGCTGGCAGTTCTTCGACAGCGACGGCCAGGTCGAGGCGATCACCGGTCGGACGGTCGCCGACATCTGGCGAACCGACGGTGAGGCGGCCTTCCGGCGGATCGAGGCCGAGGTCCTGGCCGACGCCCTGGCCTCGACCACGCCGCGGGTCATCGCCGCCGCCGGGGGGACGGTCCTCGATCCTGAGAACCGCCGGCTCATCGGCCGGCACCAGCCCGTCGTGTGGCTCCGGGCGCGGCCGGAGACCCTGGTCAGCCGGGTCGGCTCGGGCACGCACCGCCCGCTGCTCGACGAGGATCCCGTCGGCGCCCTCCGGGCGCTCGAGGCCGTCCGCCGCCCCTTCTACGACGAGGTCGCCGACCTGGTCGTCGACGTCGACGACCTGACCCCCGAGCAGGTGGTGGCCTGTGTCGAGGCCGGCCTCCGTCACGGCGGTGCCACAAATGGCTGACGGGCTCGTCACCGTGCCGGTGACGTTGGCGGCTGGCCGCTCCTACGACGTCCTGGTCGGCGCCGGTGCCCGCCATCGGCTTCTGGAGGTGCTCCCCGTGGGCGCCAAGCGGGCGGCGATCGTCACCCAGGAGGCGGTGGGCCTGAACGTCGACGCCGGCATTGAGCAGCGCAGCTTTCTCATGGGCGACGGCGAGGCGGCCAAGTGCCTGGAGACGGTCGAGGAGCTGTGCCGGGCGTTCTCCCGGTGGGGCCTCACCCGGGGCGACGTCGTCGTCGCCGTCGGCGGCGGCGTGGTCACGGACACCGCCGGCTTCGCAGCCGCGGTGTACCACCGCGGCGTAGCCGTGGTGCACGTGGCCACCTCCCTGCTGGCCCAGGTCGATGCCGCCATCGGCGGCAAGACCGGCGTGAACCTCCCGGAGGGCAAGAACCTGGTCGGGGCGTTCTGGCAGCCGGCCGCCGTCCTGTGCGACACCGACGTCCTGTCCACGCTGCCGCCACGCGAGTACCTGAGCGGGCAGGGCGAGATGGCCAAGTACGCGTTCCTGGGCGTCGAGGACCTGCCCGACCTGCCCCTCGACGAGGCGGTGGCCGCCTGCGTGCGCGCCAAGGCGTCCTACATCGGGGCCGACGAGCTGGAGCGGACCGGCCGGCGGGCGCTGCTGAACTACGGCCACACCCTGGCCCACGCCCTCGAGACCGGCGGCCGGTACGACCTGCGCCACGGGGAGGCGGTCGCCGTCGGAGTGGTCTTCGCCGCCCGCTTGGCCCGCCGCCTCGGCCGTATCGACGACGCTCGCGTCGCCGAGCACGAGCGCGTGGTCGCCGGCTACGGCCTGCCGATCGCCGTCCCCGCCGGGCTCAGCCCCGCCGAGCTGGTTCGTCTGATGGCGCGGGACAAGAAGGCCGTCGACGGGCTCACCTTCGTCCTGGACGGCCCGCGTGGCGTGGAGGTCGTTCCCGCCGTCGACCCCGCGGCGGTCGAGGCCACCCTGGCTGAGTCGGCGTCCCTTTGAACAGCCCGGTCGTCATGCTGCTGTCCGGCCCGAACCTCGATCTGCTGGGCAGGCGCGAGCCCGAGATCTACGGCACCGCCACCCTCGACGATCACGTGGCCCGGGCGCGGGCCCGTGCGGAGTCCCACGGGCTGCAGCTCGAACACCTCCAGTCCAACCGCGAGGGCGATCTGGTCGACGCGGTGCACGCGGCCCGGGGTCGGGTGGCCGCCGTCATCGTCAACGCCGCCGCCCTGACCCACTACGCCTGGTCGCTCCACGACGCCCTTGCCTCCTTCGAGGGCCCGGTTGTCGAGCTCCACCTCTCCAACACCGCGGCCCGGGAGCCGTGGCGGCACACCTCGGTCGTGTCGCCGGTGGCGATCGGGACGATCACCGGCTTCGGCGGCCATGGCTACCAGCTGGCCGTGGACGCCGTGGCTCTCCTCCTCGGGGACAAGTGACAGAGTTGCGGGCATGAGCTCCTTTGCGCCCATGGACGTCACCGGGCGCGTCCCTCGCCTCCGCCGCCAGTTCGACGAGGCGGGCTGCGACGCCCTCCTGGTCACCCGGCTGGTCAACATCCGCTACCTCACCGGCTTCACCGGTTCGGCCGCACTGCTGCTCGTCCGGCCGGACAGCCTGCTTTTCGTCACCGACGGCCGGTACCGCGACCAGTCCGCCCTGGAGCTGGACGACGCGGGCGTCGTGGCCGACATCCGCATCGGGCTCACCGCCGGCGCCCAGGAGGAGCTGCTTCAGGAGGCGGCGTCCGGTCTCTCCGGGTTGGGGCTGGAGGCGGCCGCCGTCACGTGGGCCCAGCAACGGAAGTTCGACTCGGACTGGTTCCCCGATGCCGACCTCGTCCCCACCGAGGGGCTCGTGGAGGGCCTGCGCAAGGTGAAGGACGCCGGCGAGGTCGACCGCATGGCCGAGGCGGCGGCCATCGCCGACGCCGCGCTGGCACGGGTCCGCCACCGGCTGGCGGAGGGCCCGACCGAGGAGCAGTTCGCCCTCGAGCTGGACTTCGAGATGCGCACGGGCGGGGCGTCGGGACCCTCCTTCGAGACCATCGTCGCCGCCGGGCCCAACGGCGCCAAACCCCACCACCGGCCGAGCGGGCGCCGGATCGGGCGGGGTGAGCTGGTGGTGATCGACTTCGGCGCCATCGTCGAGGGGTACTGCTCCGACATGACCCGCACGCTGTGCGTCGGGGATCCGGCCTCGGAGATCGCCAGGCGGATGGTCGACGTCGTGGCCGAGAGTCAGCGGGCCGGGGTGGACGCGGTGCGCGCCGGTGCCGAGGGCAAGGCGGTCGACGGTGCCTGCCGCGACATCATCGCCGAGGCGGGGTGGGCCGACGCCTTCCTGCATAGCACCGGCCATGGTGTCGGGCTGGAGATACACGAGGATCCCCGGGTCGCCTCCACCTCCACCGATACCCTGGTAGCCGGTCACGTCGTCACCGTCGAGCCGGGTGTCTACCTCGCCGAGCACGGCGGCGTGCGCATCGAGGACACGATGGTCGTCACCGAGAGCGGCTGCCGCGTCCTCACCAACGCCCCCAAGGAGCTCATCGCGTCATGAACGGCCCCCGTTCCAGCCAGCACTCATGGCGGCACGATCGTGAGATCGTGGCGCCATGAACGTGTCGACCAACGATCTCAGGAACGGGATGGCCCTCGACCTGCCGGAGGGCCTGTACACCGTGGTGGAGTTCCAGCACGTCAAGCCGGGCAAGGGCGGGGCGTTCGTGCGGACCAAGCTCAAGAACGTCCGTACCGGCGCATCCCTCGATCGCACCTACCGCGCCGACGAGAAGCTCGAGCAGGCGGTCATCGACAAGCGGGAGATGCAGTACCTCTACCGCGAGACCGCCCATTACGTCTTCATGGACAACGTCTCCTACGACCAGCTCAACGTGGACGAGGCGACCCTCGGTGACGCCACCAACTACCTCCGTGAGGGCGACTCGGCGGTGCTGCAGATCTACGACGAGCAGGTCGTCGGCGTCGACCTACCGGCGTCGGTCGAGCTGACCGTGACCGAGACCGAGCCGGGCGTCCAGGGGGACCGGGTGTCAGGCGCGCGAAAGCCGGCGACCCTGGAGACCGGCCTGACCGTGCAGGTCCCGCTCTTCGTCAACCCGGGCGACCGTATCAAGGTGGACACCCGCAGCGGCGACTACCTGACACGGGTCTGAGGACCGTGGCGGACGGGGGCCGCCGCCAGGCGAGGGAGCGGGCGCTCTCGCTGCTCTACGAGGCGGAGAGCAAGGAGATATCGGCGGTCGCCGTGCTGGCGCAGCTTCCGGTGGACCCCGACCCCTTCACCGTGGCGGTGCTCTGCGGGGTGACCGAGCATCTCCGCGAGCTCGACCGGCTCATCAGCGACTACGCCCGGGACTGGACGATCGACCGCATGCCCGCCCTGGACCGCGCCCTGCTGCGGATGGCCGTCTACGAGCTCTGCCACCGCCCTGACGTGCCCACCGGCGCGGTGATCTCCGAGGCGGTCGAGCTGGCCCACCGCTTCTCGACCGACGAGTCGGGCCGGTTCGTCAACGGGATGCTGGCCCGCATCGCCGAGGCGGTCCGGCCCTCCGACCCCGCCACCGGCTCACAGGCTGAAGCGGTGGATGCGGAAGCTGTCGGCGCCGAGGCGGCTGTAGACGACGAGGCCGCGTCCGGCCAGATGGTCGAGCACGGCCTCGACCAGGAGTGGTGATTCGCCCAGATCGTGGCCGAGGGGGACCGCGATGTTCGGCTCCGCCGCCTCCAGCAGGCCGAGCAGTGCCTCGGTGACGTCGGCCAGATCGGCCCGGGCCCGGACGAGGTAGGCCCACAGGCCGGCCTGGGTCAGCTGCAGGAGGGCGACCTTGCCGTCGTAATCCCGCATCTGGACCTTGCCCCGGGCCCGCAGGTCGACCAGGCCGGCGAACCACTCGTCGTGCGTCAGTCCCTGCTCCTCGCAGGCCCGTTTCAGGGCGACGTGGTCGATCATTCGATGCCCGGCGGCCAGCGCCTGATCGCCTAACAGCGCCAGAACGCGCTCGTTTTCTCCCATTACACTGAGGACGTGGCTCTCAGCCCCACGAGGTACAGGTTCACCGTGGATGACTATCACCGGATGGCCGCGGCTGACGTCTTCGGCCCCGAGGACCGCGTCGAGCTGATCGACGGGGAGGTCGTCGAGATGACGCCCATCGGCAGTCGCCACGCCGGCTGCGTAAACCGCCTGACCCGACTACTGACCGCCTCTCTCGGCGAGCGGGCGATCGTCGCCGTGCAGAACCCGATCCAGGTCGGCGACCTCTCCGAGCCGCAGCCCGACCTCGTTCTGCTCCGCCCCCGCCCCGACTTTTATGCCGAGCACCACGCCATGCCGCCGGACATCCTCCTCGTCATCGAGGCGGCCGAGACGTCGTTGCGCTTCGACCTGGAGCGCAAAGCACCGCTCTACATGGCGGGCGGTATCCCCGAGGTCTGGATCGTCGATCTGGTCGCCGGCGTCATCAACGTGACGACGGCGACCGGGAGCCGGCAGGCCGGCGTGGGCGACGCGATCGCTCCGGAGGCCTTCCCGGACGTCGTCCTGCAGGTCGCGGATATTCTCCCCTGACGCGCGGCCGCCGGCGGATCGCCCTGATCTCGCCGCCGGCGGCACTGAGCTAGGCTCGGGGAGCCGTTAACGCCGGTCCTGTGAGGCTGGCACGGAAAGAGGAGCCGACCCCGCATGGCCGAGCGAGAACGTGCAGCGACGCCCCCGTTCGGGGGCGTTTTCTCTGCCCGCAGCCAGGTCATGGATGCCGAGGATCTGCGCCGGGCCGTCACCCGCATCGCCCACGAGATCGTCGAGCGCAACCACGGCCTCGAGGGTGTCGTGCTCATCGGGCTGCAGACGGGGGGCGTCCCGCTGGCCCGGCGCCTGGGCGAGGCCCTGTCGCGCATCGAGAAGGTCGAGGTGCCGGGGGGCAGTATCGACGTCGCCCTCTACCGGGACGACATCGGACTGCGGCCGGTCATTCCCGAAGCGGTCACCGACATCCCGTTCGACCTCACCGGCCTCACCGTGGTGCTGGTCGACGACGTGCTCTTCACCGGTCGCACCGTCCGGGCCGCCCTCGACGCGCTGAACGCCTACGGCCGCCCCCGGGCGGTGCAGCTTGCCGTCATGGTGGACAGGGGTCACCGCGAGCTCCCCATCCGCCCCGACTACGTCGGCAAGAACCTGCCCACCCGCCACGACGAGATCGTCGACGTCCGCACCGACGGCGTCGACGTCGGCGAGAAGCAGGGCACGCCGAGGCGGGGAGCGCCGTGAACCACCTCCTGTCGGTCGCCGACCTGGGAGCGGACGGCATCGAGGAGGTGATGCGGGTCACCGACTCCTTCGTGGAGGTGTCCGAACGGGCCATTCCCCGGGTGCCGGCGCTGCGGGGCAAGACGGTGGTGTCGCTGTTCTACGAGGAGTCGACGCGCACCCGCCTGTCCTTCGAAATGGCGGCCAAGCGCCTGTCGGCGGACACCATGAACTTCTCGGTGTCGACGTCGTCGGCCAAGAAGGGCGAGTCGCTCCGGGACACCTGCCAGACGATCGAGGCCATGGGGATCGACGCCCTGGTCGTCCGCCACTCCTCTGCCGGCGTGCCCTGGCAGGTGGCGTCCTGGGTCGACTGCGCGGTGATCAACGCCGGCGACGGCTGGCACGAGCACCCCACCCAGGCCCTGCTCGACTGTTACACGATCCGGGGTCGGCGCCACTCCATCGAGGGCCTGCGCATCGCGGTCGTGGGCGACGTCAAGCACTCACGGGTGGCCAGGTCGGGGGTGCTGGCGTTCTCCATGCTGGGCGCCGAGGTGGTGCTGGTGGCGCCGCCGACCCTGCTGCCCCCCAGCCTCGACGGCTGGCCGGTGGACGTGAGCCACGACCTCGACGGCGTGCTGCCCAAGGTCGACGTGGTGTACTTGCTGCGCATGCAGGCCGAGCGCCAGAGCGAGGCGCTCCTCCCGTCGTTGCGGGAGTACACCGCCCGCTACGGGCTGACCCGGAGGAGGGTCGAGCTGCTGGCCGACGACGCGCTGGTCATGCACCCGGGCCCGGTCAACCGGGGGGTGGAGATCGCCGCCGACGTGGCCGACTTCCCCCGCTCGCTGATCACCCGCCAGGTGGCCAACGGCGTGGCGGTGCGAATGGCCGTCCTGTTCCTTCTGCTGGGCCAGGGCTTGGACGGTCAGCGTGGCTGAGCCCCGCATCCTTCTGATCCGTGGCGGCCGGGTGGTCGACGCCGGCGGCGAGCGGGTCGCCGACGTCCTGGTGGAGCACGGCGATGTTCGGGCCGTGGCCGAGCGCATCGACCCGCCCGCCGGCGCCACCGTGCTCGACGCCGGCGGCTGCATCGTCGCACCCGGGCTCGTCGACCTCCACGCCCACCTCCGCCAGCCCGGGCGGGAGGAGGCCGAGACGGTGGAGACCGGCGCCCGGGCCGCGGCGCTCGGGGGCTACACCGCCATCGTCGCCATGCCGAACACCGAGCCCGCCCTCGACTGCGCGGCAGCGGTCCGGGAGGTTCTGGAGCTGGGCGCGTCCACCATCTGCGACGTCCGGGTGGCCGGCGCCATCACCAAGGGTCGCCTGGGTCGGGAGCTGGCCCCGCTGGGAGAGATGGCCGACCTCGGCGTGCGCCTGTTCACCGACGACGGCGCGGGCGTGCAGGACGCCCGCCTCATGCGGCGGGCCCTGGAGTACGCCACGGGCCTCGGTGTCGTCCTGGCCCAGCATTGCGAAGACGCGGTCATGGCCGCCGGCGGCCACATGCACGAGGGGGAGTGGTCGAGCCGCCTCGGGGTCCCCGGGATCCCGGCCGAGGCCGAGGAGCTCATGGTCGCCCGCGACATCGCCCTGGCCCGACTCACCGGTGGCCGGATCCACTTCCTGCACCTCTCCACCGCAGGGTCGGTCGCGGCCGTGAGGGAGGCCAAGGCCGAGGGACTGGCGGTCACGGCCGAGGTCGCCCCGCACCACTTCACCCTCACCGACGCGGCGGTGGCGGGCTACGACACGGTCTTCAAGGTCAACCCCCCGCTGCGCACGCCGGCCGACGTCGAGGCGGTGAAGGCCGGACTGGCCGACGGCACCGTCGACGCCATTGCCACCGATCACGCCCCCCATGCCCCGGAGGACAAGGAAGTGCCCTTCGACCAGGCTCGCCCCGGCATGCTCGGACTGGAGACCGCGCTGGCCCTCGCCCTCACCGAACTGGACCTGCCGATGGCCCGGGTCCTGGCGCTGCTGGCGTGGGGGCCGGCGCGCATCGCCGGGCTGGACGGGTCGCACGGTGGCCCGGTCGCCGAGGGCCGCCCCGCCAACCTGTGCGTGATCGACCCGGCCGCGACGTGGGTCGTAGACGCCGACGCCCTCGCCAGCCGCTCCCGCAACACCCCCTACGCCGGGCGCAAGCTCACCGGGCGTACCCGCCACACCGTGCTCCGGGGCGAACCGGTCGTCGTCGACGGGGTGGCGCAGCGATGACCTCGTCGGCAACCGGTGACGGATCTACACGCCCGGGCGTGTCCGATCGTCACCAGAGCGAGGGTCGGGACGCGCTGCTCGTCCTCGCCGACGGGACCACCTTCGAGGGCGAGGCCATGGGTGCCGCGGCCGAAGTGGCCACCGGCGAGGTGGTGTTCAACACCGTGCTCGCCGGTTACCAGGAGGTCATCACCGATCCGTCGTACGCCGGACAGGTGATTGCGTTCACCTATCCCCACATCGGCAACTACGGGATCAGCGAAGCCGACAACGAGAGCGCCCGGCCGTTCTGCCGGGGCGTGATCGTGCGGGATCTGGCCCGGCGACCGTCCAACTGGCGGTCCACGGTCGACCTGGGGACCTGGCTGGCGTCACACGGTGTGCCCGGGATCACCGGCATCGACACCCGCCGACTCACCCGCCACATCCGCGACGCCGGGTCCATGCCGTGCGCGTTCGGCACGGCAGGTGAGACCACGCTCAAGGAAGCGGCGGCGGCCGAGCGGGGGACCGAAGGGATCGACATGGTGTCGGGCGTGACCACGCCCGTCCGCTACACGGTCGGGGACGGGCCGCTGCGCGTGGTCGCGTTCGACTACGGGATCAAGCGCAGCATCCTGCGCATCCTCGGGGAGATCGCCACGGTCGAGGTGGTCCCTGCCGACACGCCCGCCCACGAGCTGCTCTTCGACCCGCCCGACGGCGTGTTTCTCTCGAACGGCCCGGGTGACCCTGGTGCGGTCGGCTACGCCGTCGGCCACATCGGCACGATGCTCGGACAGGTGCCGATCTTCGGGATCTGCCTCGGCCACCAGCTGCTGGCCACGGCACTGGGAGGCGAGACCTACAAGCTGCCCTTCGGCCACCACGGGGGCAACCATCCGGTCCGACGGGTTCGGGACAAGGCGGTCGAGATCACCAGCCAGAACCACAACTACGCGGTGAAGCTCGACTCGATGGCCGACGCCGACGTGACCCACGTCAACCTCAACGACGGCGTCGTCGAGGGCATCCGATGCCGCGAGCTGCCGGCCTTCAGCG
>JALYYN010000548.1 GCA_030946525.1 Actinomycetota bacterium
GGGGCGGGGCCCTTCGAGGCCCTGACCCAGGCGGTGGCCAAGGATCCGGCCATGCTCGTCTGGCTCGACGCCAATGAGAACCGCAAGGGCAGCCCGAACGAGAACTTCGCCCGCGAGCTGCTCGAGCTGTTCGTCCTCGGCATCGGGAACTACACCGAGAACGACATCAAGGAGGGCGCCCGCGCCTTCACCGGCTGGCAGTACCGGCGCCAGACCGGGCAGTTCAGCCTGGTCCCTGCCCAGCACGACGCCGGGTCCAAGACCGTGTTCGGCCAGACCGGCACCTTCGCCGGCGAGGATGTCATCCGCATAGCCGTCGCCCAGCCGGCCAGTGCCAACTACGTGACGGCCAGGCTCTTCAGCGGCTTCGCCCGCCCGGTCAAGGCCGACGACCCGGTCGTGAAGGACCTCGCCCCCGCCTTCGGCCCGAACCGCGATATCGGGAAGCTGCTGCGGGCCATGTTCCTCCACCCGGAGTTCACCGCCCCGGCCAGCCGCACCGGCCTGGTGAAGCAGCCCATCGAGTACGTCGCCGGCGTGCTGCGGGCCCTGAACCTGCGGGCCGCGGCGGTGGGCACCGGGCTGACCCAGGTCCTCGACAGCCTGGGCCAGCAGCCCTTTGCCCCGCCCAGCGTGGGGGGCTGGCCCCAGAACGGCTACTGGCTGACCACCAGCTTCGCCCTGGCCCGACTGCGGTTCGCCACGACGGTGGTCCAGAAGGCCAAGATCGACAGCATCACCTCGGCGGCGGCATCGGACCGCCCGGCCGCCGCCGCCCGGCTCCTGTCGGTGGACGGGTGGGGCCCGGCGACCACCGCCGCCCTCACCCAGGCCGCCGGCGACCCGAAGACGCTCCTCGCGCTGGCCCTGGTCGCCCCCGAGTACGTCCTCGCCTGAAACCGACCTGAACGCCTGCATCCGATCTGAAAGGCAGCAGCCACCATGCCCCTCTCCCGTCGTGAGTTCCTCCTCGGTGGCCTCGGTGCCGGCGCGGCCGGCGCCGCCGGGCTGCTGGTGAGTCGCCACGACTTCGGCACCCGGGCCCTCGCCAAGACCGGCGCCTCCTCGGCCCCCGGCACCGGCACCGGCACCGGGGCGGTGGCCGGCACCCCGGGCAAGGACGGGATCCTCGTCCTCCTCACCCTCTACGGCGGCAACGACGGCCTGAACACCCTCATCCCGTACCAGGACGGGAACTACCTGGGCGGCCGCCGGACCCTCGGCTACCAGCCCCAGGAGGTGCTGCCCCTCACCGACGGCCTGGCCCTGCATCCCAACCTGAAGGAGATCAAGGCCCTCTGGGACGCCAAGCGCGTCGCCATCGTCCGCGGCGTCGGCTACCCGAACCCCAACCGGAGCCACTTCCGGTCGATGGACATCTGGCAGAGCGCCGTTCCCGACTCCAGCGTCCCCACCGGGTGGATCGGCCGGTGGCTCGACACCAGCGGCTCCGACCCGATGCGGGCCCTCTCCGTCGGCGGGTCGTTGCCGCGGATCTTCGGGGGCGAGACCGCCGCCGGCGCCGCGGTGCCGGTCGGACCGCTCACCCTGCCCGGCGGCGCGGCGGTTCAGTCGGGCTTCACCGCCCTGAGCGCGGCGTCGCCCGGTGCCTCGCCCCTCGCCGCCCGGGTCTCCCAGTCGGGCGCCGACCTGCTGACCGTCGGGCACTCCATCGCCGACCTCCTCGCCCACCAGTCGACGAGCGACGAGGCGTCGGGCTCGACGTCCACGCTCGAGGGCACGCCGGCCGCCAACTCCCTCGCCCAGCAGCTCGACCTCGTCGCCCGCCTGGTCAAGGGCGGGTCGCCGACGAAGGTCTATGGGGTCAACCTGGGCGGCTTCGACACCCACGCCAACGAGAAGGACACCCACGCCCGCCTGATGGGCTACCTCGACTCGGCGGTGAGCGGCTTCTTCAAGAACCTGGCCGGCTCACCGCAGGAGGGTCGCGTCGTCCTCGCCGCCTACTCCGAGTTCGGTCGCCGCGTGGCGGCCAATGGCAGCGACGGCACCGATCACGGCACCGCGGCGCCCATGTTCGTGGTCGGCCCCAAGGTGAAGGGCGGCTTCTACGGCGACGAGCCGAGCCTGACCGACCTCGACCAGGGGGACCTGAAGTTCACCACCGACTTCCGGTCGGTGTACGCCACCCTCCTCCAGGACGTGATCGGGATCGACGCCAAGGCGTCGCTGGGCAAGTCGTTCACCCCGGTGCCCTTCCTGTAAGCACCTGTCCGGTAGAGTGGAGGCAGCGGTGGTGCCATACGGCGCCATCGGGGTCGAGTGCGATTGCGCACCCCAGCGCAGGGTTTCCGTTCTTCGGAGCGTGTGGCCGCAGCATCAACGGCCACCTCCGAACCGAAAGGTGATCCATCCATGCCCACCACCCCGAACTTCGGTGCTCCGCGCCGTCGCAGCGGCCCCGGCCGGCCCCGCCCCTCGGGCGCGGTCCGCCGGCCGGCCACCGAGCAGCCCCTTCCCGCCCTCGAACTCGAGATCGTCGACACCCCGCCCGAGCCGACCACGTTCGAGGCCCTCGGCGTGCCTGCGCCGATTCTCGCCGCCCTGGTCCGGGCCGGCTGCGAGACGCCCTTCCCCATCCAGGCCGCCACCCTGCCCAGCTCGCTGGCCGGCCGCGACGTCCTGGGCCGGGCTCGCACGGGCAGCGGCAAGACCGTCGCCTTCGCGGTGCCCATGGTGATGGCCCTGGCCAAGTCGGCCAAGCCCCGCCGCCCCAACCTCCCCCGCGCCCTGGTCCTGGTCCCGACCCGCGAGCTGGCCTCGCAGGTGGCGGCCACCACCGAGCCGCTGGCCCGGGCCATGGGACTGCGGGTCGCCATCGTCCACGGGGGAGTGAGCCAAGGCCCGCAGGTCTCGGCCCTCCGCCAGGGCGTCGACATCCTCGTCGCCTGTCCCGGCCGCCTCGAGGATCTGGTCCAGCAGGGCCACTGCCGGCTGAGCGCGGTGGAGGTGTGCGTGCTGGACGAGGCCGACCACCTGGCCGACCTCGGCTTCCTCCCCGCCGTCAAGCGCATCCTGGACCAGACCCCGACCGGCGGCCAGCGCCTGCTCTTCTCGGCCACCCTGGACCGGGCCGTCGACGCCGTGGTCCGCCGGTACCTGGTGCGGCCGATCACCCATTCCGTCGACAGCGCCGACGCCACGCCGCCCGACCTCGAACACCACACCTTCAGCGTCACGCCCGACGACAAGGCCGCCGTCGTCCGCGAGCTGGCCTCGGGGCGGGAGCGCAGCCTGCTCTTCACCCGCACCAAGCACGCGGCCAAGAAGCTGGCCAAGGACCTCACCGCCCGCGGCATCCCCGCCCTCGACCTCCACGGCAACCTCTCGCAGTCCCAGCGCGACCGGAACCTGGCCGCCTTCGCCGAGGGCACGACCCGCGTCCTGGTGGCCACCGACATCGCCGCCCGCGGCATCCACGTCGACGACATCGCCCTCGTGGTCCACGTCGACCCGCCCACGGAGCACAAGGCCTACCTGCACCGTTCCGGCCGCACCGCCCGGGCCGGCGCCAAGGGCACCGTGGTCACGGTGATCCTGCCGGACCAGGCCCGGGACGTCGCCACCATGATCCGCCAGGCCGGCATCCGCCCGGCGGCGGCACGCATCGGCCCTGGCGCCCACCAGACGGTGGCCCTCACCGGTCCGTTCGCCGAACCCGAGTTCCGCCCGCAGGCGACGGTCGTCACGCCCCAGCGGCCCGGCCGGGCCCCGACCGGCGGCGCAACCCGCGGTCGCAGCGGTCGTCCCGGCCAGCCCGGCGGTGCGCCGCGACGGTCAGGGACGCCAGCCGGACGGGGCCGCCGCCCCCGCTGAACGCCGGCTGACTAGTGCCGTGGCCATGAACGATTGCCCGCGTAGCGCCGAGTCAGGGGCGCTGCTGGCAAGGCCGCAGGACGAAGGCGCACGCTCAGTGCGACGAGGACGAGAACGCCGCCAGCGGTGGTCCTGGCCGGCGGGACGCGAGAATGGTTTGTGGTCATGGCACTAGGGTGATCGGATGGCAGTGCGCGCCCTCGACAACGCCTCCTGGGGCTTCGAGTCGGCGTGCTTCGTGTGCGAGCCGACCAACCCCCACGGCCTGCGCATCCCGTACTTCCACGACGACGAGGCG
>JALYYN010000570.1 GCA_030946525.1 Actinomycetota bacterium
GTCGTACTCTGTGAACCGCGTCTTCTTGACCCGTCCCATCCGCGTGGCGAAGAACAGGTACTGGTTTGTCTCGTAGTCGCGGGTGTCGATGATGGTCTGCACGCGCTCGCCGGGCTGCAGGGGCAACAGGTTGACGATGGCGGTGCCCCGGGCGGTGGCCGCCGCGCCCATGCGGCCGAGGAGGACGACGGAGGTCCCGGCCAGGACCATGGCCAGGGCGACGAACGGGAGGATCGATCCCCGTTCGGTGCGGGTGTTGCGGGTGCTGCGGTGCATGGTGCCCCTCCCGGGAGCGCGGCGACGTCAGGAGGGGGAAGTGAAAGGCGAACCGGTGACGGTCAGCGGCGCTGGACGCCGTCGACCGTCACCGGTTCGTGAAGGAGGGCGTCAGTCGTCGACGTTCAGGACGGGGGCGACGGCGGCGACCGTCTGGCCCTCGTCGAGGTTCATGATGCGCACGCCGGTGGCGTCGCGGCCCTGGGAGGAGATGTCGCGGACCGCGGTGCGGATGGTGACGCCGGCCGAGGAGATGAGCAGCAGCTCGTCGTCGAGACCGACCATCAGGGCGGCGACGACCGAGCCCCGCCCGCGGGACAGGCGGATACCGATGACGCCCATGGTGCCGCGGCCCTTGCGGGGGAAGTGCTCGAGCTTGGTGCGCTTGCCGTGGCCGGTGTCGGTGACGATGAGCAGGTGGACGCCCTCGCGGGTGACGTCGCAGCTCACCACCTCGTCACCCTGGCGGAGGCGCATGCCGATGACGCCCTGGGCCGAGCGGCCGGTGGCCCGGACCTCGTCCTCGAAGAAGCGGATGGTGGTGCCCAGCCGGCTGACCATGAAGATGTCGTCGCCACCACTGGTCTGGATGACCCGTACCAGCTCGTCGTCGTCCTTGAGGTGGATGGCGATGAGGCCGTCGCGCCTCGACGAGTCGTACTCGGTGAAGCGGGTCTTCTTGACCATGCCCCGCTTGGTGGCGAAGAACAGGAAGCGGGAGGTCTCGTAGTCGCGGGTGTCGATGATGGCCTGGATGCGCTCGCCGGCGTCGAGGGACAGCAGGTTCACGATGGCGGTGCCCCGGGCGGTGCGGTCCTTCATGGGGATCTCGTGCGCCCGCAGCCGGTAGACCTTGCCCCGGTTGGAGAAGAACAGCAGGTAGGCGTGGGCGGTGGTGTGGATGATCCGCTCGACGTAGTCCTGGTCCTTCAGCTTGGCCCCGGCGATCCCTCGCCCGCCGCGGCCCTGGGTGCGGAAGGCGTCGGCCTGCACCGTCTTCACGTAGCCGGCCCGGGTCATGGTGACGACGAGCTCCTCGTCGTCGATGAGATCGAGGTTGTCGAGGTCACCTGGGTCGAAGGTGATCTCGGCCCGGCGGGGAGTGGCATGCTTGGCCCGGATCTCCCCCATCTCGTCCTTGATGACCTGGCGCAGGCGGCCCTGGTCGTTGAGGATGGCCTCGAGCTCGGCGATGGTCTCCCGCAGCTTGGCCAGCTCCTCCTCGAGTTGGGAGCGACCCAGCCGGGTGAGGCGGGCGAGGGTCATGTCCAGGATGTGGTTGGCCTGGATCTCGCTGAACTCGAACCCGGCGCCCATCAGGCCCTGGCGGGCCGCGTCGCGATCCTCGGATCCGCGGATCAGGGCGATGATGGCGTCGATCATGTCGAGCGCCTTCAGGAGGCCCTCGACGATGTGGGCCCGGTCGCGGGCCTTGCGCAGCCGGTACTCGGAGCGCCGGGTGATGACGACGACCTGGTGGTCGATGTAGGCCTGCAGCGCCTGCACCAGGTTGAGGGTGCGGGGGATGCCGTCGACGAGGGCGACCATGTTGACGGGGAAGTTCGACTGCAACGGGGTGTGCTTGTAGAGGTTGTTCAGGACGACGTTGGCGTTGGCGTCGCGCTTGAGGTAGATGACGAGCTTGGTGTCCTCGCCGGAGGACAGGTTCTTGATGTCGCGGATGCCGTCGATCTGGCGGGAGTCCACGAGGTCGGCGATCTTGGAGGCCACCGCCGACACGCTGACCTGGTAGGGCAGGGCGGTGACGATGATCTCGTCGCTGGTCCGGCCCTCGGTGATCTCGGCCCTGGCCCGCATGCGCACCGAGCCCCGGCCGGTGCGGTAAGCGTCCATGATCCCGGCTCTCCCCAGGATGTACGCACCTGTGGGGAAGTCGGGGCCCTTGACGAAGGCCATGAGGTCGTCGGGCGTGGCCTCGGGGTTGTCGATGAGATGAAGGGTGGCGTCGATGACCTCGCCCAGGTTGTGGGGCGGGATGTTGGTGGCCATGCCCACCGCGATGCCCTGGCTGCCGTTCACCAACAGGTTGGGGAAACGGCTGGGGAGGACGCTGGGCTCGGTGAAGTCGCCCGAGTAGTTGTCGACGAAGTCAACCGTGTCCTCGTCGATGCCGGCCAGGATCTGCATGGCAAGGGAGGACAGGCGTGACTCCGTGTACCGCTCGGCGGCCGCTTCGAAGTCGGGCGAGCCGTAGTTGCCGTGGAAGTCGATGAGGGGGTGGCGCAGGCTGAAGGGCTGGGCCATGCGGACCAGCGCGTCGTAGATGGCCTGGTTGCCGTGCGGGTGGTACTGGCCCATGACGTGGCCGGTGATGCGGGCGCACTTGACCATGGTTCGGTCGGGGCGGAAGCCCTGGTCGAACATGTCCCAGAGGATCCGGCGGTGGACGGGCTTCAACCCGTCGCGCACGTCGGGCAGGGCGCGCGAGGTGATGACCGAGAGCGCGTAGATCAGGAACGACTGCTCCATCTCCGTCTGCAGCTCGATCGGCTCCACGTCGCCGAACTCCATCGGTGGCTGGGTGGGGATGTCGGTCATATGTCGAGGAATCTCACGTCTTTGGCGTTGGTCTGGATGAAGTGCTTGCGCAGCTCGACGTCCTCGCCCATGAGGATGGAGCACACCTCGTCGGCCAGGGCGGCCTGCTCGACGGAGACCTGGAGCAGGGTGCGCCGGCCGGCGTCCATGGTGGTCTCCTTCAGCTCGCCGAAGTCCATCTCGCCCAGGCCCTTCAGGCGGGCAAACTCGTGCTTCTTGTTGGGATTGGCGGCGACGAAGCGGTCGCGGGCGGCGTCGTCCTTCAGGTACACCTTGTCCTTGCCGACCAGGGTGGAGTACAGCGGCGGCTGGGCGATGTAGACGTGGCCCCGCTCGACCAGGTCCTTCATCTGGCGGAAGAAGAAGGTGAGCAGCAGGGTGCGGATGTGGTTGCCGTCGACGTCGGCGTCGGCCAGCAGGATGACCTTGTGATAGCGGATCCTGGCCACGTCGAACTCCTCGCCCAGGTTGGCCCCGATGGCCGAGATGAGCGACTGGATTTCGATGTTCTTGAGCATGCGGTCCACGCGGGCCCGCTCGACGTTGAGGATCTTCCCCCGGATCGGGAGGATGGCCTGGGTGACGGGGTCGCGGGCGTTGATGGCCGAGCCGCCGGCCGAGTTGCCCTCCACGATGAACAACTCGGACTCGCTCGGGTCACGGGACGAGCAGTCGGCCAGCTTGCCGGGCAGGCCGGCCCCCTCCAACAGGGTCTTGCGCCGGGTGAGCTCGCGGGCCTGGCGGGCGGCCACCCGGGCCCGGGCCGCCTGGGTGCCCTTGGCCACGATCAAGCGGGCCTCGGTGGGGTGCTCCTCCAGCCACTCGGTGAACTTCTCGTTGGCCACCTTCTCGACCATCGAGCGGATGGAGACGTTGCCCAGCTTGGCCTTGGTCTGGCCCTCGAACTGGGGCTCGCGCAGCTTCACGCTGACGATGGCGGTCAGGCCCTCACGGATGTCCTCGCCGAGGAGGTTGTCGTCCTTCTCCTTGAGGAGCTTGGCGTTGCGGGCGTACTTGTTGACCACGTTGGTGAGGGCCTTCTTGAAGCCCTCCTCGTGCATGCCACCCTCGATGGTGGCGATGCCGTTGGCGTAGCTGTGGATGCCCTCGTAGTAGCCGGTGTTCCACTGGAGGGCGGCCTCGACCTCCTGGTCGGCCTCCGACGCCTCGAACTGCGCCACCCGCTTGAACAGGGCGTCCTTGGACGCGTTGAGGTGGCGGACGTAGTCGACGATGCCGCCGCTGTACTTGAACGTCTGCTCCTGGTGGTGCTCGGCGCGCTCGTCGCGGAAGCGGACCTCGAGGCCCTTGTTCAGGAAGGCGTAGATCTGGAGGCGCTCGAGGATGGTGGTGGCCCGGAACTCGGTGCCCTCAGAGGCGAAGACGGTCTCGTCGGGCCAGAAGGCCACGGTGGTGCCGGTGCGGTTGCGCGGCGCCTTGCCGACGATCTCGAGCTTGCCCTGGGGCCGGCCGCCGTTCTCGAAGACCATACGGTGGCGGGAGCCGTTGAGGTCGATCTCCAGCTCGAGGCGCTTGGACAGGGCGTTGACCACCGACACGCCCACGCCGTGGAGGCCGCCGGAGATCTTGTAGCCGCTGCCCCCGAACTTGCCGCCGGCGTGGAGGACGGTGAGGACGACCTCGGCCGCCGACTTGCCCCGGGATCCGGGGTGGGGGTCGACCGGGATGCCCCGGCCGTCGTCGACCACCCGACAGCCGCCGTCGGCCAGCAACGTGACGTCGATCCGGGTGGCGTAGCCGGCCATGGCCTCGTCGACCGCGTTGTCGACCACCTCCCACACCAGGTGGTGCAGGCCGTTGAGGCCGGTGGAGCCGATGAACATGCCGGGCCGCTTCCGGACCGGATCGAGGCCCTCCAGGACCGTGATGTCCTTGGCCCCGTACGAAGGGGTGTCCACCGCCACGGGCGCGGCCTTTCTCTACGAAGATGCGAGCGAGTCGACCCCGGGGGTCGAGAGGGGGCGTTCAGGCGACAGAACCGCAGCAAAACCGCAGGTCATCGCCTCATTGCCACTGCTTCAAGGATACCAGAAAGCCCCTCTAGCGGGGGCGGACCCGGACTGCGATCCGGGTGACGACGCCGGGCCCGAGGGCGTCGGCCAGACGGCGCAGGACGTCGGCTTCCAGCCACCCGACCTGGGCCCCCCAGGCCGGGTCGTCGACGCCGATGGTGAGGGCGCCGTCCCGCAGCGCCAGCGGTCGGGAGTGGGCGGCCAGCTGCTCGCCGACGACCGCGTCCCAGCGCTGCAGGAGGTCGACCAGGGCGGGCCCACCGCGGCCGCCGAGATTGCGGGTGACGGCATCGAGGGAAGCGGCGACGCGACGCGGAGGCGGCCCGCCCGGTTCCCGGATGGGGTGCCAGCCGCCGGTGTGGGGAGGTGGCGTCACGGGCTGCCGAGGCGGCCAGCGGTGCCTGATTCCCGGCCGAGGCGGCCGCAGGACACGGTGACCACCAGCTCGGGCACCGCGCCGTCCGGGACGTGGCCGGCGGTGGACAGCAGGGCTTGGCCGGGTGGGAGGTGGTGGAGGAGGGCGTCGGCCCGGGCGGGGTCGAGCTCGGAGAACACGTCGTCGAGGAGGAGGATGGGGACGTCGTCGACCGCCTCGGCCACCAGGCGGTGGGCGGCCAGGCGCAAAGCCAGGGCCAGGGAGCGCTGCTCCCCCTGGGACGCGTGGGTGCGGGCGGGCATGGCGTTGATGCGCAGCGACAGGTCGTCGCGGTGGGGGCCGACCAGGCACACCCCCCGGCGCAGCTCCTCGGCCCGGCTGGTGGCCAGGGCGGCGGCCAACCCGTCGGCCCGCCACGGGGCGTCGTAGGCAGCGGCGGTCTCGCCCCGTTCGGGGGCGAGGTCGGCGTAGGCCTTCGACACGGCCGGCTCCAACCTGGCGACCAGGTCGGCCCGGGCGTCGGCCAACGACTCGCCGGCGGTGGCCAGCTTGGCATCCCACACGTCGAGGGTGGTGGCGATGTCGGACGTGAGCCTCCCGCCCGACTGGCGCAGGAGGGCGGTGCGCTGGCGCAGGATGCGGTCGAGGTCTCGCCGCAGGGCCTCGTTGCGGGGGTGGAGGGCGACCAGGGTGTCGTCGAGGAACCGGCGACGGGCCGACGGGCCCCCCTTGACCAGCTCGAGGTCGTCGGGGGCGAAGACGCTCACCCGCAGGGCGTCGAGCAGGTCGGTGCCCCGGCGCAGGCGCTGCTTGTTGACCGCCACCCGGCCCCGGCCGCCGGCCCCCACCTCGGCCTCGATGAGCAGGTCCCGGCCGCTGCGCTCCCCCTCGCCCCGGACCACGGCCTGGGCGCAGCCGTCCCGCACCAGGGCCTCGGTGGGTACGCCCCGGAACGACGCCAGCGTGGCCAGGTACCCCACCGCCTCCAGCAGGTTGGTCTTGCCCTCGCCGTTGGTGCCGCGGACGACGGTCAGGCCGGGCGGGAGGTTGAGCTCCGCCGAGGCGTAGTTGCGGAAATCAGTGAGCCACAGCTGGCGCAGCCACATGGGACGTCGACCCGTTCCTCATCGAGTGCGCGGTAGACCGTCTCAGGCCGGGTGAATTGCACACACGGCGAGTATGAACCGTCACGACACCCTCACGGGCATGAGCAGGTACAGGAAGTCGGTACCCTCGGTGGCCCGCAGCGTGGCGGGCTTGAGGGCATCAAGGGTCTCGAGGACGACCTCGTCGCCCGGTGTGGCTTCGACGCCGTCGATCAGGAACTCGGGGTTGAAGGCCACGGTCATCTCGGTGCCCTCGTACTTGGCGTCGAGGTCCTCCCGGGCCTGGCCGACGTCGTGGGTGACGGCGGTGAGCTCCAGGCCGTCGGGGCGCAGGGCCATGCGGATGGGCGTGGCCTCCCGGGCCAGCAGCTTCACCCGGCGCACGGCGTCGAGCAGGGCGTCCTTGCCCACCAGGAGCCGGTTGGGATAGCCGCTGGGCACCAACTGGCGGTAGTTCGGGAACTCGCCCTCGATGAGGCGGGTGGTCACCCGCACATGGCCCACCTCGAAGCCGGCCTGGTCGGCGCCCAGGCGCAGGGTGACCTGCCCCGAGCTCGGGAGGTGCGGGCCCGAGAGGACCCGACCCAGCTCCCCCAGGGCCCGGGCCGGGACCAGGACGTGCTGGCCCTCGGACATGAGGGTGGTGCCGGGCAGGTCGCGCATGGCCAGGCGGTAGGAATCGGTGGCGACCAGGCGCAGGCCGGTGGGCTCGGCCGTCATCAGCACCCCGGCGAGGATGGGGCGGGCGTCATCCTTGCTGGCGGCCCGCACGACCTGACTGAGGGCGGCGGCCAGGGCGGCGGCATCGAGGGTGACGGCGTCGCCGGTGGAGTCGGGCAGGCGGAGGAACTCCTCGGCGGGCAGCACCCGCACGCTGAACTGCGACCGGCCGGAGGCGATCACCGCCTCACCCCCCTCGAGGGAGAAGGTGACGGCCCCCGATTCCAGGGCCCGGACGATGTCGGTGCCCAGGCGGGCGGGGATGACGCAGACGCCGTCGGCGATGCCGGCCACCGCCGCCTCGACCTGCACGGTGAGGTCGAGGTCGGAGCCGGCCAGGTGCAGCACGTCGCCCACCACCTCGAGGCGGACGCCGGAAAGCGCGGGAAGGGCGCCGCCGCGGGTGGCCGCGGCACGGGCCGCGATGGCCAGGGCGTCGAGGAGGACGTCGCGCTCGGCTCGGAACTTCACGGGTTGTACCTCGGTGCTTCTTTCTCTCTTTGGAGATCCAAAAGGAAGAGGGAGCAGTAGGGGGTGTGGATTGTGGAGAACGCCCTGTTTGCGCTGGTGGGGGCGTTCACGGCGTCCCCAGCCGTCCCCAGCCTCCCACAGGGGTGGGACAGCCGGGCGGGAGGCTGGGGACGGAGGACACGGTTGTCCACCGCTCAGGCACCGGTCTTCAGCCGGGTCATGAGGTCGGTGACCTGGTCGTAGATGGTGCGCCGTTCGGCCATGAGCTTGGAGATCTTGGACACCGCGTGCATGACGGTGGTGTGGTCGCGGTCCCCGAACTCCCGCCCGATGGCCGGGTAGGAGAAGTCGGTCATCTCCCGGACCACGTACATGGCGACCTGGCGGGCGGTGACGAGGGGCCGGCTGCGGCTCTTGCCCCGGAGGTCGTCGATGCTGAGGCCGAACATCTCGGCGGTGGCCTCGAGGATGAGCTTGGGGGTGATGGGCCGGGGGGCGTTGGCGGTGATGAGGTCGCCCAGGACCTGCGTGGCCACCGGGAGGGTCAGGGCGACGCGGTTGATGCTGGAGTAGGCCAGGACCCGGTGGAGGGCGCCTTCCAGTTCCCGGATGTTGTTGACGATGTTGGTGGCGATGTAGGCCAGCACGTCGTCGGGGGCGGCCACCGGCTCGCGCTCGGCCTTCTTGCGCAGGATGGCCAGGCGGGTCTCGACCTCGGGGGGCTGGACATCGGTGAGCAGGCCGGAGACGAAGCGGCTGCGCAGGCGGTCCTCCAGGATGGCCATCTCCTTGGGCGGCCGGTCGGAGGAGAGCACGATCTGGCGCCCGGCGCTGTGGAGGGTCTCGAAGGTGTGGAAGAACTCTTCCTGGAAGCGCTCCTTGTGCTGGATGAGCTGGACGTCGTCGACCAGGAGGATGTCGCAGCCCCGGTAGCGCATCTTGAACGCTGAGGTGGCGTTGGTGCGGATGGCGTCGATGAAGTCGTTCAGGAAGTGTTCAGTCGAGACGTAACGGACCACCAGGTCGGGCAGGTGCCGATGGACGTAGTGGCCGATGGCGTGGAGTAGGTGGGTCTTGCCCAGGCCGGTGTCGCCGTAGATGAACAGCGGGTTGTACGACGCTGCCGGCTGCTCGGCCACGGCCAGGGCGGCGGCGTGGGCGAAGCGGTTCGACTCGCCGATGACGAAGTTCTCGAACGTGTACGCCGGATTGAGGCTGATCTCGGGCATCGAGCCGCCGCCGGCCGGGGCCGGTCCGCCGCCGCCGGCTCGGGTGCCCATGGCTCCGCCTCCGATCCCGCCGCCGGTCCGGATGGGTGGCCCGGAGAACTCCAGCTCCGGCGGGGACCGGTCGATCTCGTCGTCGGGAAGGGCAGGGTCGGTGCGGACCTCCAGGACCACCTCGTGGGGTTCGCCGGCCACGTCACTCACCACGCCGGTCACCAGCTCCAGGTAGCGGGCCTCGATGCGCTCCTTGGCCAGGGGACTGGGGACGGTGAGCAGCAGGCGGTGGTCGATGAGGGTCTGCGGGCGGGCGGAGGCCAGCCAGGTGTTCCAGATGCCGTCGGGGACCTCGTTGCGCAGGACCCCTACGCATGCGCCCCACAGGTGTTCCGCCCCTGCCAATTGGGACCTCCCCCTCGTCGTTAGTCCACAACGTTGCCCACACCTGTGGATAACGCAGGACGGCCGTCGGACAACAGAGCCGGGGAAGTGACAGGCCCGGCCCGGGGCCGCCCCGGGCGTTCGCAGAAGGTAGCACCGCCGGTGAGCGGCCGGACAAGGGGATCCGGGCGGATCCCGTTGATTTCGTTGGCGGCTGGCGGGCGGCACCGGAGGGCTCTAGCCTGGGTGACGTCGCCTGCCGGCGCTGGTCGTCGGCGCGCGTGTCATGTTCCTTCCTGCGGGACGCCGATGTCGCCGGGTCGGATGTCTCGTCGGGCAGTTCCACCGGTCTTTCACCGGGTCGGAAGGTTTTCTCCGCCGGGACCCAGATTTGTTCGGCGACCGATCTTTTTTTCGCCGGGGAGCAGACGTGCCGGGGAGGCCACTGGATGAAGCGCACATTTCAACCCAACGTCCGGAAGCGGGCGATGCGGCACGGGTTCCGTCACCGCATGTCGACCAAGGCGGGACGGGCCATCCTGTCGGCCCGCCGGCGCAAGGGTCGCCACAGCCTGTCGGCCTGATCTGGGCCGTACGGGACCGGACCACCTTCGAGGCCCTGCGACGGACCGGCCGGCGCGTCCGTCGGGGGCCGATCACGGTATCGTGGGTGCCTGGTGATCCCGCCCACCCACCGCGGGTCGCCTTTGCCATCGGTCGCCGAGCCGGGGGCGCAGTTGTGCGCAACCGGGTTCGGCGTCGGCTGCGAGCGATCACCCGAGAGGAACGGGCCCGGTTGCAACCAGGCGCGTACCTCGTCGGCGCCACGTCAGCCGCGGCGTCGCAGTCCTATGGAGATCTGAGAGCCACGGTATGCCAAGCCCTCGGTGCGTTGCACCGCCGCCCATGACCTCCGCCCCCGGGCTGGCCGACGCCCCCACTCGGCCGTCCTCGTCACTTTCTGTGGTCGCTCGAACGCTAAGCGCACCGATCTGCCTCTACCAGGCGGTTCGGGGCGGCCGACCGTCCTCGTGCCGGTACTGGCCGACCTGCTCCGACTATGCCCTGGCCGCCATCGCCGACCACGGCGCGGGCCGGGGCCTCCGGCTCACCGGCCGGCGACTGCTGCGCTGCCACCCCTGGGCCCGGGCATCCGGGTTCGACCCCGTACCCGAGGCGTGCCGATGACCGTCGTGGCCGTGGTGCCGGTGCTGGCCGCCTGGATTCTCGATCCCATCTACAACGTGATGGGCGCGGTCCTGGCCTTCTTCTACTCGGTGGTGCCGTCCTACGGGCTGGCCATCGTCCTGCTGACGATGACCGTCCGCATCTTCCTCATCCCGCTGACGACCAAGCAGGTGCGCTCGCAGCAGGCCATGCAGCGCATCCAACCGGAGCTCAAGCGGCTGCAGGCGAAGTACAAGAACGACCGCCAGAAACTCAACGAAGAGATGATGAAGTTCTACAAAGAGAACAAGGTCAACCCGGTCGCCGGGTGCCTGCCGATCCTCCTGCAGACGCCGCTCTTCCTGGTGCTGTACCGACTCATCCTCGGCCTGAACCACCAGCCGCTGCCCAAGCACCTGCCGAAGGCGAGCGCGCTCTACATCTCGTTGTCGGCCGCCCACGGCAAGATGGTCTCCGCCGGCGTGGACCTGGCCCGGGCCGCGTCGTCGGTCAAGGGCATGGGCTCGGCCCTTCCGTACTACCTGCTGATCGCCATCACCGTGGGCACCGGGTACTACCAGCAGCGCCAGATGACGGCCCGGCTGCCGAAGGACGCGGTCAATGCCCAGATGCAGATGATCGGGAAGGTCTTCCCTGTCGTCTTCGGCTTCATCTCCTTCAACCTGCCGGCGGGCGTGGTCGTCTACTTCATCGTCTCCAACCTGTGGCAGATCGGCCAGCAGGCCATCACCTTCCGCAAGTTCCCTCCTCCGGTCACCACCGGCGGCGCCATCGCCGCCACCTCGAAGGACGAAGGGCCCAGGGCGCCGCGGGACGGGAAGTCGCCCCGCAACGGCAGCAACGGGAGCGGATCCGGAAGCGGGGGCGGCGGCAGGTCGGGCGGCAGCGCCAAGGCGGGCGGCAATGGGAACGGCCGGGCCATCGGCAAGGGCTCGGGTAAGAACGGGCCCGTCCCGCCGCCGTCGAAGGGCAAGCGCCCGCCGCCGTCACCCCGCCCCAAGGGACTCCCTGCGCCTGGCTCGAAGCCGGGCCAGAAGGGCACATCGGCCAAGAACTCCCGTCGGAAGGACACCTAGCGTGGAATGGGTGGAAGTAACGGCCAAGACCGTCGAGGAGGCCAAGGATCAGGCCCTCGATCAGCTCGGTGTGGACGAGAGCGAGGCGGAGTTCGAGGTCCTCGAGGAGCCCAAGGCGGGCCTGTTCGGCCGGCTGCGCTCCGAGGCCCGGGTGCGGGCCCGGGTGCAGCCCACCACGGTGCGACCGAAGGTCGAGCGCGGTTCCCGCCGCCGGGGTCGCAAGGACGGCCCCGGCGGCGCATCCGCCGATGGCAGCCCTCGTGACTCGGCCCCCGTCGACACGCCAACCGCCTTCGCATCAGGCAACGGCGGATCGGCGTCGACGCCGACACCGCCCGGTCGGGCGCCCCGTCCCAAGAGGGCGCCCAAGCCGGCGGCCGAGAGGAGAGAAGCCATGAACGACACTTCGGAGGGCACCGGCGACGCCCGCGAGGTCGGCGAGGAGTTCCTGCAGGGCCTGGTCGGCGCCTTCAATGTCGTCGGTGCCGTCTCGGTGCGGGAGCTGGACGATGGCGACATCATCGAGCTGGCCGTCGACGGTGACGACGTCGGCATGCTGATCGGGCCCCGGGGCCAGACCCTGGCCGCCATCCAGGAGCTGACGCGCACCGTCGTGCAGCGCAAGGCGGCACCCGGCCAACCCCGGGTCCTGGTCGACGTGGGCGGCTACAGCCGAGCCCGACGTGAGGCCCTCGAGCGCTTCACGCGTGACGTGGCGACCCAGGTGGTATCCACCGGTGTGGTCCGGGTGCTGGAGCCCATGCCTCCGGCCGACCGCAAGGTCGTCCACGACACGGTCAACACCATCGACGGCGTGTCAACGTCGTCCGAGGGCGAAGAGCCGCGGCGACGGGTGGTCATCACGCCCGACGGGGCTGGCGCCTGACCCACCCTGCGCACCGGGAGGAGCTGCTCCCGGTGCTGGAGGAGGCCCGCCGACTGGGGTTCCTCGGACCGGGCCCGGTCGTCGCCCACCTGCGTCATGCCGGTGGATTCGCCGACGCCATCCGCACCGGCTGGCCCGAGGCGCTCGTCCTGCGGTCGGCGGTGGATCTCGGCAGTGGGGGCGGGGTGCCGGCCCTCCCCCTCGCATTCGAGTTTCCCGAGACGGCGTGGGTGCTGGTGGAGGCAGGCGTGCGCCGGACCGCCTTCCTGCGCACGGCGGTCGATCTGCTGGGGCTCTCGACCCGTCTGACCGTCGTCGAGACTCGGGCCGAGGCGCTGGGTCGGCAGCCCGACCACCGCACCGGCCATGAACTGGTGGTGGCCCGGGGCTTCGGGCCGCCGGGGGTGACGGCGGAGTGCGCGGCACCGTTGCTCGTCGTCGGCGGCCGGGCTGTGGTCAGCGATCCTCCCGGTGGCGCCTCGGAACGATGGCCGGTGGAAGGCCTGGGGACAGTGGGGATGACGCCTGGTCCGGCGGTACATGCCCAGGGCGCGGCCTACCAGATCCTTCTCCAGCAGGCGCGGTGCCCGGAGCGCTATCCCCGGCGCATCGGCGTCCCCGCCAAGCGGCCGCTCTTCTGACGAGGCCGGGGCGGAGACCCCGGCGAGACCCCCCCATCTCGTCACCGAGCGCGTCATCGCAACAGCTATCCGCGGGGGTCTCCAAATTTGCCGAACGAGACGCCCCGAGGTCCGGTCCGAGGGTGCCCCGACCGGTCAGACTCTTCAGGCTCCCACCCGCCCTTCCCCGCCGTGCCCCCTCGTGAAGCGTGAGGGCGATCCGGCACGGGTCCACCGCGTGGACGAGTCCGATCTTGCCGCCTAGACGCTCTAGTTTCACGTGAAACATGAGGGGGATACGCGGAAATCCGCCCAAGCCGTGCCACAATGCCGCAGATGGCCGACACAGGCAGTGGCGGCGGCGACAGGTCCATCGAGAGCGATGGCTCCGAGCCAGAGTGGCGCTACGACGGCGAACGCGCCTCCGAGGTGGCGACCCTTCGAACGGAGGTGGAATCGGCGTTCCCCCCTCCGGCCCGCACGCCGGCTTCCCCTCCCAGATCACTGACCGGAATGGACCTCGGCGCGTCGCCGCTCCTGCCCGGTAGTGGCCACATGGCATGGATCCCTGGGCCTCAACTCGACACGACCGCCGGCGACCGCAACGCAGACGAGGTGCCGGCCGACCCCGAGGATGCGGCACCGGGTGCAACGTCCGAGGCGGACCGTTCTGCCGGCGACCCCCACGTGGCGGATGACGAGCCTGGCCTCCTCTACCGCCCGCCCGATCCACTGCCGTCAGTTGGCGACATCGACATCGACATCCTCACGCTCACGCCGCCCGACGCCCCCTCGAACCCGGTGGGGGCCGCCGACCACCCCCCCGAGCCACCTCCGGCACCGATGGCGTCGGTGGTCCGGCCCCTACCCCGGATCATGGCCATCGCCAACCAGAAGGGAGGCGTTGGCAAGACGACCACCGCAGTGAACCTGGGCGCCGCCCTGGCCGAATTGGGCTATCGGGTGCTGGTCGTCGACCTCGACCCCCAGGGCAACGCCACCACCGGCCTCGGCATCAACGCCCGCAACCTACAGTCCTCCATCTACGACGTGCTGCTCAACGACGTCAGCCTGGAGGACTGCATCGAGCCCACTGCGGTGCGGAATCTGTTCGTCGCCCCCGCCACCATCGACCTGGCCGGGGCCGAAATCGAACTGGTACCCGCCTTTAGCCGGGAGCTCCGGCTTCGGCGGGCCTTGGAGCGATTGGATGGTGAATACGACTTCACCCTCATCGACTGCCCGCCGTCGCTCGGCCTGCTCACCATCAACGGCCTGGCCGCGGCCACCGAGGTGGTGGTGCCCATCCAGTGCGAGTACTACGCCCTCGAAGGACTGGGTCAGCTCCTGCGCAACGTCCAGCTGGTCCAGAGCAACCTCAATCCCATCCTGGAGCTGGGCGCCATCATTCTGACCATGTACGACGCCCGCACCAAGTTGTCGGGCCAAGTCGTCCAGGACGTCCGCCGCCACTTCGGCGGCAAGGTGTGCCGCCACATCGTGCCCCGGACAGTGCGGCTGTCCGAGGCGCCGTCGTTCGGCCAGCCCATCATCGTGTTCGACTCGACGTCCCGGGGGGCCATCGCCTACCGGGAGCTAGCCAAGGAGGTGAGCGGTGGCGCGACAAAGCGGACTGGGTAGAGGGCTCGGAGCGTTGATTCCGGCCGGCCTGAGCGAGGAGGCCGGCTCCGCCTTCCAAGACCTTCCCGTGGGGGCGATCACCCCGAACCGCCGCCAGCCCCGGACGCAGTTCGACGAGGAGGCCATGGCCGCCCTCACCGCCTCGGTTCGTGAACTGGGCGTGCTTCAGCCGGTCCTGGTCCGGGCCACCGGCCAGGGCTCGTTCGAGCTGATCGCCGGAGAGCGGCGGTGGCGGGCGGCCAAACGGGCCGGGCTCCCCCTCGTGCCGGCCATCATCCGCACCGTCGACGACACCGCGTCGCTCGAGCAGGCCCTGGTCGAGAACATCCAGCGCGAGGACCTCAACCCTCTCGACGAGGCGGCCGCCTTCCAGCAGCTGCTGGAGGACTTCCACCTCACCCACGACGAGCTCGCCGCCCGGGTGGGCAAGAGTCGGGCCGCCATTTCGAACACGCTGCGGCTGTTCCAGCTGCCACCCAGCGTCCAACGCCTGCTGGCTGAGGCCCGCCTCACCGCCGGCCACGCCCGGGCCCTGCTGACCACACCCGACCGGGCCTACCAGGAGGAGCTGGCCCAGCGCATCGTCGGCGAGGGGATGTCGGTGCGGGCCGTGGAGGAGGCCGCTCGCGCGCACAACCGGACACCGGATCCGACGGCGGATGGGGCCCGCACGGCCGGCCCGACCCGGCGACTCCGGCCACCCGGGCTCCTCGAGCTCGAAGAACTGCTCTCGGCCCACCTCGACACCCGGGTCACCATCGCCATGGGCTCCTCGAAGGGCCGGGTGACCATCGAGTTCGCCACCCTCGACGATCTCGAGCGGATCTACCGGGCCATGAACCCCGACGCCCGGCCCGAGCGGGACGAGGAGTAGCACCTTCTCACGCTACGTGCTGCCTCTACTACGCAGCGTGAGTATCCGGGCGCAGGGAACGTGTCATCCGCCGGCACCAGCCGCCGGCCGGGGGGCGTTGACGATGGCCAGGCGCTGACCGTAGGTGAGACGGAGGCGGCGGGAACCGGCCGACAGGGCCCGGCCCACCACGCGCGTCACATCCTCGGCCGACACCGGCGTGGCCACGTGGCTGACGGCCGGACCGGGGGAGCTCTCAACCATGGCTTCTCCTTCCCTTTCGACGTACCGAACGTATCAGTCGGCGAACCACTGGAGCAGGTCGACCAGGACCCTGGCCACCTCCTGTGCCATGAGGAGCTGGGCGTCGAAGCCCTCGGCCGAGTTGAGGGGGCTGTCGGGATCGGTCGACGATCCGGCGAGCACGGCCATGACCTCGCCGCCGGCGTTGGTCACCGGCATGGCCGCCACCACCGCCAGCTCCCGGTAGCGGCGCTGCTGGTCGGCGGTCAGTCCGTAAGTGTCGTCCGAGACCTCCGGTCCCCTGGCCAGCACGTACTGGCCCGACGCCCACGCCTCACCCACCGCCCCCCGCCCGGCCCGCCAACCCTTGCGGAAGCTGGGACGGCCCTCGAAAGCGGGGAGGAGCAGGTCGCGCTCCTCGTCGAACAGGTACAGATGGAACAGTGCACCGGCGAGCGGCCCATCCTCGGGCGCCAGCATGCGGTCGAGCAGGTCGGAAGCCACCACCAGGCGGGTGGCGGACACCACCTCGTCGGGCGCCACAGGCTCCACCTGCTCCCGCTCGGCCAGGCGGGTCGACGTCTCCCGCTCGGCCGACAGCGACAGCTTCAAACCCGTGGCCGGCCCGACCTCGGCGTTCTGCAGGCGGGGGAGCACGACGCCCAGCACCACCAGCGACGTCCCGAAGACCAGCAGGCCTACGGCGAAGACGTCGTGGCCCGCACCCTGGAAGAGCGACGAGACCAGCAGCACGACGCCGATGCCGACCAGCACCACGGTCTGGCCGTGGCGGGTCACCCAGGCCCAGATCCGCCCGCTCATGGCCGGCATCCTGCCAGTGCACTACGACACCGGGCCTGGAAGGTCGATCGGCGGGCACCCCCCGTGCAGCCGGTTGTGGGGAGGGAGTCCC
>JALYYN010000560.1 GCA_030946525.1 Actinomycetota bacterium
GAATGCCCCGGCTGGCGGAGTACCGGTGGTTGCGGGAGTTGCGGGCCGCCTCGGCCAGCTTCTCGACCGCGATCTCCGGCGACGGGATGTCGGGGTTGCCGAAGCCGAGGTCGATCACGTCGTCGCCGGCCCGGCGTGCGCCCATCTTCAGTCCGTCGATGATGGTGAACACGTAGGGCGGCAGGGCGTTGATCCGGCGGAACTCCATCCTCGGAGGCTACCGGGAGCCGGCTGCGGCCTCGGCCAGGATTTCGACCGCGTCCGGGTCGGTGCCGACGTCGAGAGGAGCGCAGACCGCCCACGACGCCCCCGCCGCCGCCAGCGACCGCAGGTGGGCGCCGACGTCGGTGACCGTGCCGGCGACCAGGCCCGGCCGGGCCCCGTGGGCCCGCAGCTTGGCGTCGGCCTCGGCACGGGTGCGCCCGATCAGGACCTGCCCGGCCCAGGTGCGCTCGCACCTGGGGGCGACCGTGGCCGCCTCGGACGCGAAGGTGGCGGGATCGCTCCCCCACCCGTTCCACCCGTCGGCCTCGGCCGCGGCCCGCCGGACCGCCGCCGACCGCCCTCCCACCCACGTCCGGACCCCGGCGGCCCGCAGTTGCCGGCAACACGAGACGACGGCGTCCAGTCGCTCGGCGAGGGGCCGGAACGGCACACCGTACGCCTCGTTCTCCGGCCGGTTCGCCTCGTCGCCCGTGCCCAGCCCGGCCACCAGCCTGGGTCCGGTGATGCGCTGCAGCGACACCAGGCTGTGGACCAGGACGGCGTCGGGAACCAGGCCGACCCGGGCGACGAGCGTGCCCAGCGTCACCCGCTCCGTCTCCGCCGCCAGCGCACCGAGCAGTCCGAGCCAGTGCAGGGCGGGGCGGTCGGGCTGGCCCAGCGGCCACAGGTGGTCGAACACGAACACCCCGTCGAGGCCAGCCGCCTCGGCCCGCCTGGCCACCTCGACGGCCGGACCGGCCTCGTGGCGGAACTGGGGCAGGGTGACGCCCACGCGGAGCCGGCCCTCGGCGCCCAGCGCTAGCGCTCCGGCGTCCCGGCCCGACCGTGGGTCAGCACGGGGCGTTCGGCTCGGGGCTCTGGTGGGCGTAGAGGCGGACGAAGTCCGCCACCCGGGCATCGTCGGCCGTGGTGAGCTTGAGCTGACGACCCCATGCGGTGGCCACCAGCGGCGACGGGAGACTGTCGTCCCAGCGGGACACGAGGATGTCCTTGCGGCTGCGGGCCAGGGCGGACAGCAGGTCGAGCTGGTCCTGGGGCAGGTCGGCCCGGTAGGTGAACCAGATGACGCCGTGTTCGAGGGAGTGCACCGCCATCTCGTTGGGCACCGCCCTGTCGTAGAAGGCGCACGGCGTCCAGACCGGGTTGTGCGCCCCGCCGACCGGTGGGACCTGGGGGTAGGTGATGGGGCCGTCGACGTGGCTGGCGACGACGGCGTAGGTCTCGACGCCGGGTATCGGCGAGACCGTCGTGGACGTCGACGCGACCGTGGTGGCTGGCGGGATGGTCGTGGCCGTGGCGCCGGACGTGGTGGGCGACGCCTGCCCCGGGACGCTGCCGCCGCCGCAGGCCACGGCGACCGCCGACAGGACGAGAGCCCCGACGCCGGCCCGGACCCGATGTGCCACGGCGGGATCGTAGCGGGAGGCCGATCGGGCGGGACCGCCCGCCCGCGCGCTGTTTCAGGCCCTGAAGGAAGTCACCGGCCCCCGGGGGCTGGGGAGCCCGGGGACCGGCGGACGGCTGAGACTACAACGTCGGCGCGGCGGTGAGGTGCACCGGGAGGTCGAGAAGTCGGGCCGCCCCGATAGCCCCGGCGCGCTCTCCCAGGGACGCGGCCACGATGGCCACCGTGGGCCGATGGCGAGCGCCCGAGAGCAGCTCGGCGAAGGCGGTGCGGACCGGGGCGAGCAGCAGCTCGCCCGCCTCGATCAGCCCGCCGCCCAGCACGAACGCCTCCGGATCGAACGCACTGGCCAGGTTGGCCAGGCCCAGCGCCACCCACCAGCCAAAGTCGCCGAGGATGGCGTGGGACTCCGCGTCGCCCTCTGCCGCGGCCCGGGTGACGTGCTCCCCGCGCACCATGGCCGGATCGCCCCCAGCCAGCTCCATGACACGCCGCGCCCGCCCGTCGGCCGCCGCCGTCTGGCCGAGCCGCCCAAGGCCGCCACCGGAGGCGAAGCGCTCCCAGCATCCCCGCTGGCCGCAGGGGCAGGGCGGCCCGTCGGTGTCGACCACCATGTGCCCGATCTCGCCGGCGAAGCCGTTGGCACCCCGCAGCAGCCGCCCTCCCGAGACGATGCCGCCCCCGATACCGGTCCCAAGGGTGGCGAGGATGACATCGTCGTAGCCCCGGGCCGCGCCGGCCTGGCGCTCGCCCCATGCCGCGCAGGTGGCGTCGTTGTCGACCCGGACCGGCACGCCCAGCCGGGCGGCCAGCTCGGCGCCGATGGCCAGGTCGGTGACGCCGGGCAGGTTGGGAGCGAATTTCAGCACGCCGTCCCGGTCGACGAGGCCCGGCGCGCCGACACCGATGCCGGCGACCGGCCCGCCGTCGCCCAGGTCGGCGGCGACGAGGGCGATCGTGTCGAGCAGGGCCGGGCCGCCCGCCGGCGTCGGGACCCGGCGCTCCGCGACGACCCGATCGCCTTCGAGGGCGACCGCCAGGCACTTGGTCCCGCCCAGGTCGACGCCGATGGTGCGCACGGTCGCGCTTAGTACCGCAGGAGGGCCCCGACGCGCCCCAGCACGTCGAGGTCGGCATTGTCCCGGCAGATTCGCACTCTGCACGCCTGGGCGAGCGCGTCCTCCACCGCCTCCTCGACGACGTCGGACACCTGGTCCATCTCCTCGCCGCACAGCGGGCAGCGTCGCCCGAGCGTCCCCACCCACGCGCAGCCCGGGCAGCGCCAGCCGGGAGCCTCGAAGCCCTCGGAGATGAGCACGGTGTCGACCCGCCGGGCGACAAGGGCGTCGAGCACGGGATCGAGCCCGGCCACCGCCCCCGTGCCCGCCCCGAGTCCCTGGCGGAGCCGGTCCACGGCCGTGGCGTCGCGGTCCTGCTCCACCTTCTCCTCGACGTCCCGAGCGGCGCGGGCGATCTCGTCGTCGCGGGCGTGCGCCGCCATGGGGACGGAGGCGGCCAGCCGTTCCCGCAGGTAGGGGTGCAGCTCCCGCTCCAGCTCGCCGGCGATCTCCTCGGGCCCGGCCAGCACGAGGTGGTCGAAGCCCTGCTCCTGCCAGAAGCCGAACGCGGCCTGGGCCGCGTGGCGGAGGTGGCGCTGGGCCGCGGTCGCGGTGTGGTCTGCCACCTGGTCCTTGCCCATCTGACCGCCGTCGTCGTCGTGGCGGGGCAGCGGTTCGACGTGCTCCAGCTTCTCGAGCAGCTCCCCCTGGTGGAACAGGAAGAGCCGGGCCTGCTGCCGGTCGGCCAGCAGGACGGCGAAGCGCTCGTGACGGGCCACGACGGCCTCCAGCTCCCGGACGTACGGGGTGTGGTTGACCACCAGCCGGTCCCGTACCGGCACGGCCAGCTCGACGACCCGCCAGAAGTCCTGCGCCGAGCACGCGAACAACGCCAGGCCCCGGATGCAGGACCGGTCGACGCCGGCTTTGACGTGGGCCTCCATCCGCGTGAGGTCGGCGCAGACCGAGCCGTGGCCGGCCTGGTGCTGTTCGTCGCGTACCGGCTTGATCATGCGCTCGAGTGCGGCCTCGTAGTCCTGGGCCCGGATGCGGCGGCGACCGTCGACGTCGAGGTACAGCGACGTCACGGGCGCCTGCTCGCCCTTGAACCCGGCCAGGTCTCGGATCTCGCTCTCGCTGATCGTCATGGCGCATGGTAGGCCGCGGCCACCGTCGCCCCTACCCCGTCCGTGGGGGGAAGGCCCCGTGCCGCGTCGCCCACAGGCCGCACAGCGCCAGGCCGTACATGGGCACGAGCACCCCGGCGGCGAGGCTCGTGTAGGGCCGGATGCCGGCGGTGGCCAGGGCGGCGACCACCTGGACCGCGAACGCCGCGAGGAGGCTGCGGCGCACGGACGACGGCGTCGGGGGCCCGGCGAGGAAGTACACCTGGGCCAGTTCCAGGCGCGCCGTCCGGCTGCGGCCGGCCATCAGCAGGAACGACCAGAAGAAGACGGCGCAGCCCGCCACGAACAGGAACGCGGCCACGGCCAGGGCGACGGCCTCGAAGGTCGACGGCGCCACGTCGGCGGCCACCGCCGTCACCACGAAGACGGCGGTGCCGGCCCAGGACGCCCGCCGGACCCCGGCCCCGGGCGGCGGCGGCTCCCCCGTTGCCGCCTTCTCCGGCTTCGACCCGGTCACGACGCGACCAGGGCCCGGCCCAGCCTGGCGGCCAGGTCGTCGTAGGAGAAGCACTCGACGGCCCGGGCCCGAGCAGCGGCGCCCTGGCGCCGGCGGAGGGCCTCGTCGTCGAGCAGGCGGGCCAGGGCGGCGGCGACGGCTACCGGGTCGTCGGGGTGATCGACCACCCACCCGGTCTCGCCGTGGTCCACCGCCTCCGCCGACCCCCCGCTGGCGCCCGCCACCGACGGCACGCCGCAGGCCGCAGCTTCCAGGAAGACGATGCCGAAGCCCTCCTGCTCGAGACCGGCCCACCGGTTCCGGCACGGCATGGCGAACACGTCGGCGCAGCCGAGCAGGCCGGGGAGGGCGGCCTCGGCGACGAACCCGAGGAGTCGGACGGGGGCGCCGGTGGCGGCGACCAGCCGAACGAGGCGGGCCCGGTCCCGTCCCGCGCCGGCCACCGCGACGGTCAGATCGGGCCGGGACGGCGCCAGCAGGGCGGCGGCCGCGATCAGGACGTCGAAGCCCTTGCGGGGGACGAGGCGGCTCATGGCCACGACCAGGCGCCCTTCCGTGGGCAGCCCGGCCGACGCCCGGGCCGTGTCGCGCTCCGCCGGCCCCAGCGGACGGAAGCGCTCGACGTCCACCCCCGGCGGCACCACCACGACGGGGAGGCGACTGCCGGCGACACGGGTGGCCTCCGCCGCCGGATAGCCCCCGGCCGCGATTACGCACGACGCCCTGGTCAGAACCCGCCGGAGGAGCGGCGCGCTCAGCGGGAGCCGCGCCGGCACGGTGACCTCGGCGCCGTGGAGCACCAGCCCGTAGGGGCGGGCCAGGCGGGGACCGAGGACGCCCAGGGGCAGGGCGGGGTCGAGCACGATCAACTCGGCGCCGACGTCGCGGGCCAGCCGGTCGATCGCCGCGGCCAGGGCCGGGGTGGGCAACAGGACGGGCGCGTGCCACCGGTGGACGGGGAAGCCCTGGGCGCGGTCGAAGGCGGCCGCGTCGGGATGGGCGGAGGTCAGCACCGTCACGCGATCGGGCGGGAGCCGCCGCCACAGCTCCCAGAGGACGGACTGGATACCGCCGACCTTGGGGGGGAAATCGTTGGTGACCAGCAGATGGGCCACCGGGGCGGCCCGGGTCAGCGGGACCGCAACCGCCGCCGCACCGGGCGCTCGGACGGGACCGGTGTCGGATCAGACGCCGGCATCCGTGGCGCCGGGAGGATCATCGCCGGTCGTTCACCGGCCGGCCGGCGCTCCACGGGGGCCGGAGCCGGCCGGCGGGGCCGGGGCCGTTCGATCTCCACGCCGTCGGGGAGCGGCCGGGGCTGGAAGGCGGGCACGGCACGTGCGGGGGCCGCGTCCTCGCCCTGGGGGGCCGCGCTCGGTACCGGGATGGGGGTTCTGGACGTGGCCGGCCTGGCCCCGCCGTTCACCGCGGCCGGCGATCGTCCGGCCCCCGCGCTGGACCGGCCGCGGGTGGCCGTCGCCCACGGGGCCCGGTCGGCGGACGCCATGCTGGCCGCCAGCCGCGCCGCCGAGACCTGGGCCACCGCCAGCCGGACGCCGCCGGTGCCGGGCGCTGGCGCCACGTCGGCGAC
>JALYYN010000564.1 GCA_030946525.1 Actinomycetota bacterium
AACTACACCTTCGGGCTCGACGAGCAGTTGGTCTTCCCCGAGGTCGACTACGACAAGATCGACGCGGTACGCGGGATGGACATCACCATCGTCACCACCGCCCGCAACAACGCCGAGGGCCGGGCTCTGCTCGACGCCTTCGGGTTCCCGTTCCGACGTGCTGATGCCCAGTAGAGGGGTCTGAGGAGTTTCGTGGCCAAGACAGCGCTCATCCAGAAGCAGCAGCGCAAGCCGAAGTTCAAGGTGCGGGCGTACACCCGTTGCGCGCGGTGCGGGCGGCCCCGCGCCGTGTACCGCAAGTTCAGCCTGTGCCGCATCTGCCTCCGGGAGATGGTCCACGCCGGCGAGGTGCCGGGTGTGACGAAGGCCAGTTGGTGAGGAGAGGAGGCAGCCGATGACAATGACCGATCCCATCGCCGACATGCTGACGCGCCTCCGGAACGGGGCCACCGCCAGCCAGGACTCAGTCCGCATGCCTTCCTCGAAGCTGAAGGAGGCCCTGGCGGCCATCCTCCGCCGCGAGGGCTACATCGGGGACTTCAAGGTGAGCGAGGACGGCACCCGCCCCGGGCGGATCCTCGAGATCACCATGAAGTACACCCCCGACCGAGCCCCCACCATCTCCGGCCTGCGCCGGGTGTCCAAGCCGGGCCGTCGGGTCTACATCCAGGCCGACAACCTGCCGCGCGTCCTCGGTGGCCTGGGCGTCGCCGTCCTCTCGACCAGCCAGGGGTTGCTCACCGATCGCGAGGCGCGCCAGCGCCGCGTGGGCGGCGAAGTCCTCTGCTACGTGTGGTGACATGAGCCGAATCGGTAGATCCCCCATCCCCGTGCCGGCGGGCGTGACCGTCGAGGTCAACGACCGCTTGGTCAAGGTGACCGGTCCGAAGGGCACGCTCGAGCGCGAGATGCCGCGCGACATCACGATCCGCGAGGACGACGGCATCCTGCTGGTGGAGCGCCCGGACGACCAGCGCCAGCACCGTGCCCTGCACGGCCTGACCCGCTCCCTCGTCAACAACATGGTCGTCGGGGTCACCGACGGGTTCCAGCGCGACCTCGAGATCGTGGGCGTCGGCTACCGGGCTGCAGCCACCACCGCGACCAGGCTCGACCTCGCTCTCGGCTTCAGTCACCCCGTCTCCGTCGACGCCCCCCAGGGCATCACCTTCGAGACGCCCGTGCCGACCAAGATCACCGTCCGCGGCATCGACAAGGAGATCGTCGGACAGGTCGCCGCCAACATCCGCAGCATCCGCAAGCCCGAGCCCTACAAGGGCAAGGGCGTCCGCTACGCCGGCGAAGTGGTCCGGCGCAAGGCTGGAAAGGCCGCGAAGTAGTGACGTTCTCGACGAAGAAGAAGCAGGAGGCCCGGGCCCGGCGGCACCACCGGGTGCGCAAGCACGTCCGGGGCACGGCCGAGCGGCCGCGTCTGGCCGTCTTCCGGTCCAACAAGCACGTCACCGCCCAGGTGATCGACGACGTGACCGGGCGCACCCTGGCTTCCGCCAGCACCGTCCAGGCCGACCTGCGGACCGGGCCCACGGGCAACAAGGCCGCGGCGGCCACCGTCGGACGGCTGGTTGCGGAGCGTGCCCAGGCCGCCGGCGTGACCAAGGTCGTCTTCGACCGGGGTGGCAACCTTTACCACGGGAGGGTCGCCGCTGTGGCGGACGCCGCCCGTGAAGCTGGATTGGAGTTCTAGAGCATGGCTGAGAATCCCTACGTCGAGCGTGTCATCGCCATCAACCGGGTGGCCAAGGTGGTCAAGGGTGGCCGGCGGTTCTCCTTCACCGCGCTGGTGGTCGTCGGCGACGGCGCCGGCAAGGTCGGCCTCGGCTACGGCAAGGCCAAGGAAGTGCCCGCCGCCATCCAGAAGGGGATCGAGGAGGCCAAGAAGGAGCTGTTCGACGTCCCCCTCGCCGGCAGCACCATCACCCACCCCATCCTGGGGGAGCGGGGTGCCGGTCGGGTGTTGCTCAAGCCTGCGGCTCCCGGCACCGGCGTCATCGCCGGAGGCGCGGCCCGGGCCATCCTGGAGTCGGCCGGCGTGCACGACATCCTGGCCAAGTCGCTCGGGTCGTCGAACGCCATCAACGTGGCCCACGCCACCGTGGCCGGCCTCAAGGGCCTGATGCGTCCCGACGAGGTGGCCCGCAAGCGCGGCAAGTCCCCCGAAGAGGTCACTCCTCCCGGCCTGCTCCGGGCCTACCAGGAGAGCCAGCGCGGCCCGCACACCCCGGTCGAGGTGGCGTGATGGCTCGAATCGAGGTCACCCAGGTCAAGTCCACCATCGGGACCAGGCCGGTCCACCGGGCCACCATGAAGGCCCTCGGCCTCAAGGGCATCGGCAGGACGACCAACCTCCCTGACACCCGCGACGTCCGCGGCATGCTGGCCAGGGTCATTCACCTGGTCACCGTCGAGGCGGCCGAGGAGCCTGTCATCGCCGAGAAGCCTGTCGTCGCCGAAGAGCCTGTTGTCGCTGAGGAGACAGTATGAAGGTCCATGATCTGAAGCCGGCCCCCGGGTCGACGAAGGAGCGGCGCCGGGTCGGGCGGGGGATCGGCGGCAAGGGCGGCAAGACAGCCGGCCGTGGCACCAAGGGCCAGGGCGCGCGCGGTTCCGTGCCGCCCGGGTTCGAGGGCGGCCAGATGCCCCTCAGCCGCCGGATTCCCAAGCTCAAGGGTTTCAACAACCCGTTCCGGGTGGAGTACGCGGTGGTCAACCTCGACGCCCTCGAGGCCTTCGACGGCGACGAGGTGAGCCCCGACACCCTGCGGGCCAAGGGGCTCGTCCACAAGCACGGGCTGGTCAAGGTGCTGGGCCGCGGCGAGCTCACCCGGGCCGTCAGGGTCACGGCCCACGGGTTCTCCAAGTCGGCCGAGCAGGCCATCACCGCCGCCGGTGGAAGCGTCGAGGTTCTGCCCCTGCCGTTCGGGCACGGCCGCCCGCCGGCCAAGGGCAACGCCCTGACCAACCGCTGACAACTACGCTGAAGACCCGTTTGAGAAGTCTGAGCCTGCTGGGGAGCCTGAGCCCGATGGAGATTCCGAGGACGCCATGCTGTCGAGCCTGAAGAACATCTTCAAGGTCCAGGATCTGCGCAACAAGATCCTCTTCACGCTGTTCGTCATCCTGCTGTACCGCCTGGGGTCGAACGTGACCGTCCCCGGTATCGACTTCGCCGCCGTGCAGGATCTGCAGCGCCAGGCCCAGAGCGGGGGCGTCCTCGGGTTCCTGAACCTGTTCTCCGGCGGGGCGCTCACCCAGATGGCGGTCTTCGCGCTGGGGATCATGCCGTACATCACCAGCTCGATCATCATGCAGCTGCTGGCGGTGGTCATTCCCAAGATCGAGCAGTGGCAGAAGCAGGGCGCAGTCGGCCAGAAGAAGATCACCCAGTGGACCCGGTACATGACCGTGGGCCTGGCCATCCTCCAGGCCACCGGCATCACCTACCAGTTCAACAACGGCCTGCTCGGCCGGGGCACGAACACCAACCTGAAGCTGGTCACCACCTTCGACGTCCCCCACGTCGCCCTCATCGTCATGACCATCACGGCCGGCACGGCGGTGGTGATGTGGATGGGCGAGCTGATCACCCAGCGGGGCATCGGCAACGGGATGTCGATCCTGATCTTCGCCAACGTGGTCAGCCGCATGCCCGCCCAGGTCGGCAACGTGCAGGCGGAGAAGGGCAACGTCGCCTTCGCCCTGTTCATGATCCTCGCCGCCGCCATGATCGTGGCCATCGTCTTCGTCGAGCAGGGCCAGCGGCGCATACCGGTCCAGTTCGCCAAGCGGGTGGTGGGCCGGCGGATGTACGGCGGCCAGAGCACCTACATCCCGCTCAAGGTCAACCAGGCCGGCGTCATCCCCATCATCTTCGCCAGCTCGGTCCTGTACTTCCCGGTCCTGCTGTCCAACATCGTCCAGTGGAAGCTGGTCGTGAACTTCATCAACAAGTACCTGGTCCAGCAGGACAACATCGTGTACATCGTGACGTATGGCCTGCTCATCGTGTTCTTCACCTACTTCTACACCGCCATCACCTTCAACCCGCAACAGCAGGCGGACATCATCCGCAAGCAGGGAGGATTCATCCCCGGCATCCGCCCCGGGCCTCCCACCGAGCGTTACCTGGGTCAGATCCTGAACCGCATCACGTTGCCGGGCTCACTGTTCCTCGCCGCCATCGCCCTGGTCCCGAACATCCTGCTGTCCCTGTACGGGGTCCGGCAGTTCCCGTTCGGGGGGACCACCATCCTCATTGCCGTGGGTGTGGCCCTGGAGACGATGAAGCAGATCGACAGCCAGCTGATGATGCGGAACTATGAGGGCTTCCTCGCGTAGTGCCGGCCACGCGGCTCGTCATCCTGGGCAAGCAGGGTGCGGGAAAGGGAACCCAGGCGGTCCGGTTGGCCCGGCAGTTCGACGTGCCGCGGATCTCCACCGGTGACATGTTCCGGGTCGTGGCCCGGGACGACAGCGAGATCGGTCGGCGGGCCAAGAAGTTCATGGACGCCGGCGACCTGGTTCCCGACGAGGTCGTCAACGAGATGGTGCGCCGGCGCGTGGAGGAGCTCGACGCCGTCGAGCGCGGCTTCATTATGGAGGGCTTCCCCCGCAACGTGGCCCAGGCCGAGGCCCTCGACGCCATGCTGAGCCCCCACAACGTCGACCTGGTCATCGGTCTCGACGTACCGACGGGCGTGGTGCTCAAGCGCCTCGCAAGTCGCCGGGTGTGCACGGTGTGCGGGATCAACTACAGCGTGGACGCCCCGCCGAAGCAGGACTGGACGTGCGACCAGTGTGGGGGAGAGGTCGTCCAGCGCGACGACGACACCGAGACCGCCATCTTCCGTCGGCTCGACCACTACGACAAGCAGACCGCCCCGCTGGTGGCCTGGTACCTGGCCACCGACCGCCTGGCCGCCGTCGACGGCGAAGGCGAGCCCGACACCGTGACCAGCCGTCTCCTGCGGGCCATCGCCAACCGACTGGCCCGGGCGTGAGCGTGACGCTCAAGACGCCGGAACAGATCGCCCTCATGCGGCGGGCGGGTCGGGTGGTGGCCGAGATGCTCGACGCCTGCCAGGGTGCGGCCAAGCCGGGGGTGACGACCGCAGACCTGGACAAGGTGGCGCGGGAGGTGCTGGCCAGGCGGGGGGCCAAGTCGAACTTCCTGAACTATCACGGCTACCCGGCGGTGATCTGCACGTCACCCAACGACGTGATCGTCCACGGC
>JALYYN010000584.1 GCA_030946525.1 Actinomycetota bacterium
CGCAGCTCCGGGTCGAGGTCGGGGAGGTGGGCGGCGACGACGCCGCCCAGCAGGATGCCGCCGTAGCCGGGGGCGGGCTCGGTGGGCAGCCAGTGGGGGCCGAGGGCCACCCGGCGCGTGGGGGCCACGGCGCGCGAATGGCGAATCTCCAGCTCGGCCAGCAGCATCGGAGGGAGGGTAGACGGGGCTCTGCTACACGAGGTCGCGCAGGAAGTCGCGAAGTGACCGCGCGTCCTCGGCGACGACGTCCTCCTCGGCCGCTTCCTCCATGTCACCCACCAACGACCCGGCCAGGTCCTGGATCCGCCGCCAGACCGGCCGCTCGATGCCGTACGGCGCCGCGCTGGCCCTGACCAGGGTCGCTGCGGCCACGAGGTCGTCACCGATGCCCTCGTCGTTGGGCGCGTGCTGCAGGCGGTCGGCGGCCACGAACAGGTCGGCCATTGCCGCCTGGGCCTCCTCGCCACCGTCGGCGTCATCGTCGGCGGCGGCCGCCACGACGCCCGGTTCGCCCCCCTCCTCGAGCTCGTCGAAGAGGCGGTCCACCTCTTCCTCGGCCACGGCAGGGACCACCAGCACGAGGTCGGCTTCCCACCGGTAGGCGATCTCGGCGTCGACCAGCCCGCTGACCGCTTCGCTGCGCCCGGTGACCGGCCACTCGGCCAGCTCGTACTCCACCTCGTCCTCCTCGGGACCAGGGGCCAGCATGGGCGGAGGGTCGGCGACGGTCAGCCCGCAGTCGGCGCACCGCTCGGCGTGGACGACGAGGCCCGCGCCACGGACCTGCTCAGGGAACTCGGCCCCGCAACGGGGACAGAACGCGATCACCGGGCCCCCATTCCGTCCGTATCCTAGTGGCGGAGGGGCACGCTGCGTGGGTGCCGGGATAGGGTGCCGGACCATGACCGCGCACCCCCAGCCCCCCGATCGCAACCTGGCCATGGAATTGGTCCGAGTGACCGAGGCCGCCGCCCTCGCCTCCGCCCGTTGGATGGGTCGAGGCGACAAGGAGGGGGCCGACGGAGCCGCCACCGAGGCCATGCGCGTGATCATGGCCAGCGTGTCGATGGACGGCATCATCGTCATCGGCGAGGGCGAGAAGGACGACGCCCCCATGCTCTACAACGGCGAGCGGGTGGGCGACGGCTCGCCGCCCGAGACCGACATCGCCGTGGACCCCCTCGAGGGGACCACGCTCACGTCGCTGGGGCGGGGCAACGCCCTGGCCGTCATCGCGGTCAGCGGGCGGGGCACGATGTTCGACCCCGGGCCCTGCTTCTACATGAACAAGCTGGCCGTCGGGGCCGAGGCCGCCGGGTCGATCGACATCACCCTGTCGCCCACCGACAACCTCAAGGCGGTGGCGTCGGCGCTGAAGAAGTCGGTGCGTGACGTCACCGCCGTCGTCCTCGACCGCCCCCGCCACGACGACCTGATCGCCGAGATCCGCGCCGCCGGCGCCCGCATCCGCCTGATCCAGGACGGCGACGTGGCCGGCGCCATCTCCACCGGCTGGCCCGAGTCCGGCGCCGACATCCTCTTCGGCGTGGGCGGCACGCCCGAAGGCGTCATCAGCGCCGCCGCCCTCAAGTGTATGGGCGGGGAGATCCAGGCCCAGCTCTCCCCCCGCTCCGACGCCGAGCGTGAGGCGGTCCTGGCCGCGGGCTACGACCTGGCCAAGGTCATCCACACCAACGACCTGGTGCAGGGCGACAACTGCTTCTTCGCCGCCACCGGCGTCACCGACGGCGAGCTGCTCCGGGGCGTCCACTACGACAGCCGGGGCGCCACTACGCAGTCGCTGGTCATGAGGTCGAAGTCGGGCACGGTCCGCAGCATCAGCGCCCGCCACCCGCTGGCCAAGATCGCCCAGTTCTCCGCCATCGCCTTCGAGTAACCCTCGGCTGGTTCCAGTCGGCGGAGAGCCGCCATGTACCAGTCGGCGGAGAGCCGCCATGTGACCGACGGCTAGTTGGCGAGGCCCGGTTTCGGCAACACCGGGCCCATGTCGAGGAGCGGGGACAGCGCCGGAGGGGTGAGCGGGCCCAGGACGGCGCGGCCGAAGTCCTCGCCGGCCGCCGTGGTCGCCGGCCGGGAGGGCGTCGAGAACCGCCTGGTCAGGCCGGTGTCGACGAGGATCTGGGGCACACCGCCACCGTCGCCGGCGCCCGGCGCGCCGGCCGCCCCTGCGGGCTGGAAGGACGCCAGCAGGTCCGGCACATGGGCGAGGGCGTCGGCCACCCATCCGTCGACGATCGGCTTCGGGTTCACCGCCGCGCCGCCCCCGGGATGGATCTCGAAATGGACGTGGGGCGGCCCGCCGGCGGCGTCGCCCGTGTCACCGGCGAAGCCGACGGTACGGCCCTGCGTGACCGACGCGCCGCTGGCCAGGTCGGGGGCGAAGCCGCTGAGGTGGGCCATGTAGTAGTAGGTGCCGTCAGACGTGGTGACGTAGGCGGCCAGCCCGCCAAGGCCCTCCCTGGCGAAACGGACGGTGCCGTCCGCCGGGGCTCGCACCGGCGTGTTGAACGCGGTGAAGAGGTCGTTGCCCATGTGCTGGTGCACCGGCGGCCCGGCGCGATAGTCCAGCCAGTCGTCGGTCCAGTTGGCCACGCCCTGCACAGGGAACCGGCCCATGCCGAGCACCAGCGCGTCCTGGGCCGTCATTCCGACGGCCTGCAGCGGCTTCAACGCATCGACCAGGGCGACCGTGCTGCTGGCGCCCGAACGCTCCATCGTGCGAAGGATCTGGTCGACCTGACCGTCACTCAGTCGTGGTGCGTCAGCCGCCGTCGCGCTCGGCTTCGTGGTGGTCGTCGTGCCGGATCCGCCCCCGGTCGTCCCGGACCCGGTTCCCGACCCGGCCGTCGGGTCGGTGACGATCTTCGTGGCGCCCTGGGGCGGGGAGACGGGGATGATCTTCGTCTCCCCCGGAGGCGTGGTGGCGGGCGGAGCGACCGTCGTGGGCGGGACGGTCGTGGGCGGGACGGTCGTCGTGGGCGCCGCCGTCGTGGTGGTCGTGTCCGAGGACCGGGGCGGCAGGGTGATGCCCGGCGGCAGGGCCGGGGCCGCAGCGCCGACGGGGCCCAGGCCGGTCACCAGCGTGGCGATCGCAGCGGTGGTGAAGAGAAGAGGTCGGAGGTGTCGTACCAAGGGTTCCCAGCCGGGCGCCGTTCGCCGCATCTTAATCTACCTCAGGTCTTCCAGGTCACCGGGCGCGGGGCCGAAGGTGAGCTCGACGACACCGCGGGCGGCCGCCTCGGAGCGGAAGGCGGCCAGCAGGTGCTCGCCGATGCCCAGACCGGCCTGGTCGGCCGCCACGACCAGGACCGAGAGGTGGCCGCTCCCCCGCCGGCACCAGCCTTCGGCGAAGCCGGCGACCCCCGCGGCGTTCCGTGCGGTCACGACCAGGCGCACCACGCCCTCCGAGGTCGCCACGGCGGCCACCTCGGCGTCGACCATGGTCGTGACGGTCAGCTCCACCGGCAGCCCTCCGCGTCCGATGACCGCCCGGGGTGCGAACGGAGCGTCGGCGATCGGCGACCACGTGCGGCCTGCGCCCTCCCGCAGCAGGTGGACGCGCTCGAAGGTCACCTCGGCCCGGTAGCCGGCCAGGGCGACCAGCGCGGCGACGACCCGCTCCGGCGCAGCCTCGTCGGCCAGAGTGACGTGCGGGATGAACGGCCAGGTCAGGGGCCGGGCCAGCGGATCGACGAAGACGCGTTCGCGCAGGGTCCGGACCGGCCACTCGTCACCGTCGACCGGCAGGTGCACGGTGGGGTTGTCGGGCAGGAAGGTGGCCGGCGGGCCGAGGGCCACGGTCATCGGCCGGGTGGCGGCCGCCGCGGTCCTCAGCACGGCCAGCGCCTCGCCAAGGCGGTCCTCCCGGACGTTCACCGGCGGGACGAGCGTGAGGTGGGCGGGCATGCGCCCGAGCGTGCCGTCATCGAGGGCCCGGCGCAGTCCGTCGACCTCGATGTCGAGCGGTGCGGGAAGCAGGAGGGCCACGCCCAGCCTCACGCGGGGCACGCCGATACCACCTCCCGCTCGACGTGCTCCGGCCGTTCGCGGATGTCGGCCGCGGTGAAGTGCAGCACGCGCCACCCGCGGGCGACGAGGACGTTTGCCTTGTCGCTGTTGCGCTGGACATCGGTCCGTGCGCCGTGCCAGATCCGGCTGTCGGCCTCGATCCCGAGCCTGACCGTGGGGTAGGCGAAATCGAGGCGCACACCGCCGACCCGGTGCTGCCGGACGGGCTCCGGCAGTCCCGCTCGCCGCAGCACGCGCAGAAGGTCGTCCTCGAGCACGCTCTCCGTGGGCGCG
>JALYYN010000589.1 GCA_030946525.1 Actinomycetota bacterium
GTCGAACAGGGGCAGACCAGCGGATCCAGGGAGACGACGGTCCGGTCGGGGTGCTCGGCGGCCAGGCGCTGGATCAGGTGGATCTCGGTGGCCACGCCGATCACCGAGCCCACCTCCGCCTCCTCGACCACTCGGATGATGTGATCCGTGGACCCCACCTCGTCGGCGGCCTCCACCACCTCGTGGGAGCACTCGGGGTGCACGACGACCAGCCCAGCCGGATTGGCGGCGCGGAAGGCCTCGATGTGCGACACCTTGAACCGCTGGTGCACCGAGCAGTGGCCCTTCCACAGCAGCAGGGTGGCTTCCTTCACATCGCGCTCGTGAAGCCCGCCCAGGTCGAGCTTGGGGTTCCAGACCCGCATGTCGTCGGCACCGAGCCCGAGTTGGTACCCGGTGTTCCGGCCCAAGTGCTGGTCGGGGAAGAAGAGGAGCTTTTCGCCCCGTCCCAGCGCCCAGGTCACGACGGCGCGGGCGTTGGACGACGTGCAGACCGCCCCGCCCTTGCGGCCGACGAAGGCCTTGAGCGCAGCGGAGGAGTTCATGTAGGTGATCGGGACGACCCGGTCGATGTCGGTTACCGCGGCGAGCGCGTCCCAGGCCTCCTCCACGGAGTCGAGGTCGGCCATGTCGGCCATGGAGCATCCGGCGTTCAGGTCGGGGAGGATCACCGACCGGCGACCACCCGTGAGGATGTCGGCGGACTCGGCCATGAAGTGCACGCCGCAGAAGACGATGTACTCGGCGACGGACGCAGCGGCGAGCCGGGAGAGGCCGAAGGAGTCACCCCGGGCGTCGGCCCAGCGCATGACCTCCTCGCGCTGGTAGTGGTGACCGAGGATCAGCAGCCGGTCACCGAGCTCGGCCTTGGCCGCCGAGATCCATGACGCGAGGGCGTCCTGGTCGGCCGCGACGTAGCGGTCCGGGAGCGCTCCCTGTATGCGCACCGCTGTCTTGGAAGCGGACATCTGAAGAACCCCCTGGGTGGGAGCTCCGAAATCGGCCGGCGGAGACAGCCTGGTCGCCTCACGCGGGGATGTCGGCCTCGGAGCTTGCATATGTCGCCGGATACCAGGCCGGCGTGACGAGCAGTCTATGTTCCCCGGGCCGGTTGCGCTCGGGACATCCGGTGCAACGCCCGGGGGAGCGTCACATTCCTGGGCCGCGCCGGCCTCACCGCTCCCTACGGGCCCGTTCCTCGATGCGTTGCTTCAGGGCGGTCAGCACGTGCAGATGGGCCTCGTCCTTGGGCCGGCGGGCCGCCTCCTTCATCCGGATCAGGTCGTCGAGGCTTACGACACGGACGACCAGTCCCTCACCGAGGTCGTAGGAGGTCGCATCGGCGTCGAGGTCACGGAAGCCGCCGGTACCGGACGGGGTGCCGAGCACGTCGAGGTCGCCGGCGTCGGTGCGGAAGGTGAAGGAATCGCCGGCGGCGATGGTGCGGCCGTCGAGGATGAAGGGGAGGTCCTCGTCGACGCCGGCGACCCGCAGGGTGGCGTGCAGCTCCTGCAGGGCGGTCGCCAGGCGGTCCATGTTCTCGGCGGTCCGCTCGTAGCAGACATCGATGTCGTTCGTCCCGATGGCCGCGCCGAGAAACTCACTCGCCAGCCCACCGATGACGACGTACCGGACCTCATGGCGGTTCAGGGCGCGGAACGCACCGGCGGGATCGAAGGCCGGGATCACGCCGGTCGCGCCGATCGGATCCGATCCAGAAGCCGCCCGTAGCCCGTCGCCCGCTCGAGACGGTCAGGCGGGGAGAGCTCGAGCCATTCGTCCAACTGGCTCAGGTCGACGCCGCCACCCCGGACCGGACCGAGCCGGAGCTCGAAGCCGCACGCCGTCAGCAGCCGCTCCAACGTGTCGGCGCGGGGTACCTGGAGACCGCGCTCGATCCGAGTTATCGCAGCCTGGGGCACCGCTGTGCGACGGGACAGCTCCCGCTGCGAGAGGCCCGCAGCGCGCCGGGCTTGGTTCACGTACGTGGCAGCCACCATGGCGCCACGATATCGAATCCGGTATCGGTAAGATGAAAGGGCCATGGTGAAACGTCCCCCGGCCGGCACCATCCCCGATGCCCCCGGGTCCTACCAGTTCAAGGATGCCGAGGGCCGGGTCATCTACGTGGGCAAGGCCCGCTCGCTCCGGCAGCGGCTGTCGAACTACTTCGGGTCGCCGTCGACCATGCCGGCCCGGACCGCCCAGATGGTGGCCGCCGCCGAGTCGGTGGAGTGGATCCAGGTCCGCAACGACGTCGAGGCGCTCATGCTCGAGTACAGCCTCATCAAGCAGCACCGGCCTCGGTTCAACATCCGCCTGCGGGACGACAAGAGCTATCCCTTCCTCGCCATCACCACCCCGGGCGACGAGTGGCCCCGGGCCATGGTCATGCGGGGCAAGCGACGCAAGGGCACCACCTACTTCGGCCCCTACGGCCACGCCTACGCCATCCGCGAGACCCTCGACCTGCTCCTGCGGACCTTCCCGATCCGGACGTGCAGCGACAACAAGTTCGGCCGCCACGAGCGGCTGGGCCGGCCCTGCCTGCTGTTCCACATCGAGAAGTGCACCGGCCCGTGCGTCGGCGAGGTCGACAAGCAGGAGTACGACCGGCTGGTGGGCGAGCTGATCGACTTCCTCTGCGGCGACACCCAGCCCGTCGTCCGTCGCCTCGAGCAGCAGATGAAGGACGCCTCCGACAGCCTGGAGTTCGAGCGCGCCGCCCGCCTGCGCGACCGGCTGACCAGCGTCCGCAAAGCGATCGAGAAGCAGGCCGTGGTCACCGAGAAGCCCGAGGATCTCGACGTCATCGGCATCCACGGGGACGACCTCGAGGCCGCCGTGCAGGTCTTCTACGTCCGCAAGGGCCGGGTGATGGGCCGCAAGGGCTTCGTCGTCGACAAGGTGGAGGACGTCACCGACTCCCAACTGGTCGGCCACGTCCTGGAGGGGCTCTACGCAGAGTCGGACGGCTCGTCGGTGCCCAAGGAGGTCCTGGTCCCGGATATGCCCGACGATCCCGACCTCTACGCCGAGTGGCTCTCGGGCGCCCGGGGCTCCAACGTCCGCATCCGGGTGCCGCAGCGGGGCGACAAGCGGGCGCTCCAGGCCATGGTCACCCAGAACGCCAAGGAGGAGTTCGTCCGCCACCGCCTCAAGCGGGCGTCGGACCACAACGCCCGGGCCCGGGCGCTCAACTCGCTGCAGGAGGCCCTCGACCTGCCCGATTCCCCCCTCCGTATCGAGTGCTACGACATGAGCCACATTCAGGGCAGCGACTACGTCGGCTCCATGGTGGTCATGGAGGACGGCCTGGCCAAGAAGAGCGACTACCGGCGCTTCAAGATCCGTGACGTTCCGGGAAACGACGACTTCGCCGCCATGGAGGAGGTCCTCACCCGCCGGCTGACCGCCCTCCTCATCGAGCGCGACCGCCCGGTGGGGGAGCGGCCGCGCAAGTTCGCCTACCCCCCGAACCTCCTGGTCGTCGACGGTGGCAAGGGTCAGCTCAGCGTGGCCACCAAGGTGGTCCAGAGCCTGGGGTTGGAGGACGAGATCTCGGTGGCGTCCCTGGCCAAGCGCTTCGAGGAGGTCTACCTGCCCGGGCAGGCCGATCCCGTCCGGATTCCCCGGCAGTCCGAGGCCCTGTACCTCCTGCAGCGCCTCCGGGACGAGGCCCACCGCTTCGCCATCTCCTACCACCGCCAGTTGCGGGACAAGCGGATGACGGTCAGCGTGCTCGACGGTGTCCCCGGGCTGGGCCCGACCCGGAAGAAGCGGCTGCTCAAGGAGATGGGAGGCATGGCGTCGGTCAAGGCGGCCAACCTGGAGACTCTCCGGGCCCTGCCGTGGCTGCCGGATGCGGTCGCCCTGGCCGTCCATGACAAGCTCCACCGGCCATGACCGAGGATGCGACGGCGTTTGGCGGATCCGAGCCGTCAGGACGGCCGGAATCCTCCACACCGGGCGACGACCGGGAGCTCTGGGAGGCCCACGCCGGGTGGTGGCAGGCCGCCTTCACCGACGGCGCCGACGCCGAGTACAC
>JALYYN010000590.1 GCA_030946525.1 Actinomycetota bacterium
GGCGGGCGGGGACCAGTCCCCGGTCGACGTGACCGGCAGGGTCATGGCGCGCAGCTTCGGCCGAGGCATCGTCGGCCTGGTCGGAGCGGCGGTGATTTTGACCGGCGCGGTGCTGGCGTGGCGGGCCATGTCGGGCAAGCGGGAGGTCAAGCTCCGCCTCGTCAGCCGCGCCGTTCGCCGCCGCATCGACGCCGTGGCCAAGGTCGGATTGACCGCACGCGCCCTGATCATCGCCGCCGCAGGGGTCTTCGTCCTCCAAGCTGCGCTCGCATTCGATCCCAACAAGGCGAAGGGCCTCGACGGCATTCTCAGGTCCTTCGCCCACACGCCCATCGGCCCGTGGCTGCTCGTCCTGGTGGCGGGCGGGGTGTTGGCCTTCGGGGTCTACTCCCTGGCCGCGGCCAGATACGCGGAGATGTGACACCGGATCCGCTGCGCCCCGCCCACCCCCAGCGCCTCGGCAGTCCGTCGCCCGGCGGACCTCCTTCACCCGCCTTCTGGCCCCGCCAGGCCCGGCAGGCGTGACCGTGGCCGGTGAGGGGTCGTCTTCGTCACCCGACGATCTGGGTCTTCCACTGGATGAGCGTTCTTCCGGGGTTTCGTCTCGACGAGCCGGGCGGCGATGTCCGAGCGCAGGCTGCTACAGCGAACCCAGCGCTCAGGGAGCGGCCTTCTCATTGAGCGCGGCGGTTGCAGCGGCCAACCGCCAAGGCTCCAGCGCCCGGCGCTGGTCGTCTGCCCGTTTGATCAGGGCCTCAAAGTCGACGGCGAGGAAAGGCCCTCTGGCGCCATGCACCTGCATGAGGGACTTCCACATGCAGGCCTTGCCTTCGATGCCGAGAGAGAGGGTCTCGAGCGTCAGCAGATTGCCGAGGTCCCCGCCACCCAGTTTGAGGTGGGACGCCTTCTCACCCATGCGTGCCATCACTTGCTTGAATCGATTCTCCGTTGCGTCGAGGCCGCTCATCAGATCCCCGAGCGTCCGGTGGTCCTTTTGGATCTCGACCACCAACTCGGCGAGAAACTCAGCCAGCGGCTCGCCCTCGTTGGCGGCCTGGCAATGCTCCACCATCTCAATGGCCCCAGTGCCGCCGGCCACGTGGTTGTTCAGATAGGCACGCAGGTCGTCCTGGTCGCTCATTGGATCCACCTTCAGGTTCGGTCAGGTCGACGCTGGCTGACATGCACCGGCGCATGCTCCTCTCGCCCATACGCTATGCGCATTGGCCCGGCCGAGGTCTCGATGACGACGTGAGGGAGCGGCTACGGATTCGAGCGGTCCCCGATGGCCGCTCGATGGAGGCCGAGATCCGCGTCATCCTCGTCGCCGCCGTGAGTAAGCCCGCCCCGGCGGCAGATCTGTTTACGACACTGCTGGATCGCTTCGGCGACATCGGTGGGGTCCAGCTGGAGTGGCCTTCGCGAGATGCATCGCCTCGGGCAGCTGACCTGTCGACATGGCCTTCGACGCTGGCCGCTCGGGAGTACCCAACCAACGTCTGGCGTCGCGACCACACCGGAGCGCCGATCAACGGCTTCGATGCACAGATCGCATCGATCTGTAGGGCCCACGGTGCGACCCTCGCCACGCGCAACGTCAAGGACTTCCTCAGCACGGGGATTGACCTGATGGACCCGTGGCCCGACTGACCGTGAGGGCCCATAGGAGGCTGGCGCAATAGCTTTCGGGGATAAGTGGCATTATCCCCGCATTCGGGAATCCCGGATTGAACCCCTCGAAGAGGACTCCGAAGGGGTGTCGGGTTATGCCTGGCGGGATGCCGCGACGGCGCCGCTGGCGACATCGCTCGTCTCAGCGGACGTTGCGCGTCGGCTCAGCTCGAACACAAGCTCCCAATCCGGCAGTTCGTCACGCTCGTAGGCGTGCTCGACGACGTCGGCCAGCTGGCCGGCATCCAGCTCGGCGTACCGGCCTAGTCGGCTCTGGGGCGCGGTGGGCACGCCTCCACGGTACCCCGGACGTGGTATCGCGTCGGAGGATGGCCCCCTCGACGCAGAATGACCCTTCATGACGGTCGTCGTCCGGCTCGGGCCGCTGCCCCTACGGCGTCGCAGTGCATCTCGCCTCGCCGAGCTTGAACGGATACTCCGGACCGCCGTCCAGCTGGTCGAGGTGTTCACCCTCGCAGAGCTCCTCAACGCAGTCGGAGCCCCGGCGTGGTCGCCGTCGCCCTCGACGCAACACCCAGCGTGGCGCTTTCACCGAGGCGGTCGCTGCTGCGGGCGCGCTTCCGGTGTTGCGGCCGCTCTGGCGACGACAGCGCAACACGCAGGGTGAGATCGACGAAGTGTTGGGCGGTTACGAGCTCCTCACGGCTACGGACGTCGTGAGGCTCGCCGATGGTGAGTTGTCGGCGATCTGAGGGTTATTACCAGCGGATGGCAAGCCGGGGTCGGCCTCACGCCTTGGGAAGCCCACCCCCGGGGATCGCCCGGGTCAGCCCGGGCGGTTCCACGGCCGCTGGACATGGGTCGGCGCCGGGTGCTCCTGGTCCGGGTGGTGCGACAGGAATGCGGGCAGGAGATCGAAGAGGTCCGACACGGCCAATGGGTCCCCGTTGCCGGCCTTGCCCCTGCGGGCCGCCTCGATGTCCTTGTCGATCTCGAACACCGATCCTCGGCGGGCCGCGTAGGACGAGAACAGGTCGTTGGCCACGAACCGCTCACGGATCCCGGCCACGACCTCACGGTCGGGCTCGTGGATGGCGTCGAAGTACGGCTCCTTGTAGATGTGCTGCTGCACGACACCGAGGTCGGACAGGGCGAGGGCCATCTCCTCGAGCATGGCGCCGTTGCCGACCAGGTAGAAGTGCTTTCCCCCGAGGGTGGGCAGCAGGGGTGGCACCGACTCCCCCAGCCGGCCCCTCAGGCCGGTCCAGCCCACCGGAGGTCGGGAGAGGGTGATGGCATAGCTGAAGCCGTCGTGGTCGGCGGCGAGGGCGTCGAGCTCCTCGGTGAGGCAGATGTCGTCGACCTGGCGCAGCCCCCACCACAACGAGATGGGATGCGGGTGACCGCCGGCCAGCATGTGGCGGGCCAACGAAACCAGCGGGGCGATGCCGGTACCCGTGGCCAGCAGGACCAGCTCCCGGTCAGCATGGCGGGGCACCATCGACCGCCCGGTAGGACCCCGGAAGACCACCTCGTCGCCGGGATGCAAGTCGGCCAGGTACAACGACAGCGGGCCCTGGGGAACGGCCCGGACCAGCAGATCGAACCGGGGCGCAGCGGTGGGGTCGGACAGGATGCAGTACGGGCTGCGCCGGAACCCGCGCCCCTCGAAGTGGGCTTCGATGCCGACGAACTGTCCGGGCATGAAGTCGAAGGGCTGATCGTCGGCCACCTCGAGCCGGATCCGGGCGGTGCCGGTCGGCGTCAGCGCGTCGACCGCGGTCACCCGGGCCAGTCGCTTGAACCGGCTGGAGCTGAACCAGTGCTCGTCCATGGCGTCCATGGCCGCCGCTTCGGCGTCGTGGGACCGCCCTCGCGGTGGGGTGCCCTGGAAGTTCCCCGCCCGCAGACCGACCCGGGCCTCCTCGCGGGTCTGCCCGGGGACCAATCGTCTCGATCCGATCACCGGCACCTCCCACTGCGTCCTGGCTGCGACGCTGCTCCGCATTTTACGCTCTCGGCGCCGCCAACCGGTGCCCACGGGACCCGAGCCCCTTGACGTGAAGGCAGCTCGAAGGTTTACCGTCCGGGCATGACCATGCGCATCGCCGAGATCGCCCACCGGAGCGGGTTTTCCGCCGCGACGCTGCGCTACTACGAGCAGCTGGATCTGCTCCCGCCGCCTCGCCGGACGGCTGCGGGCCACCGGTCGTACGACGAGTCGATCCTGTCCCGTCTGGCGTTTATACGTCGGGCCAAGATGCTCGACTGCTCGCTGGAGGAGGTCGCCGCGCTGATGCCGGAGTGGGACGACGGCCGCTGCGCGCCGGTGCAGGGCCGGCTGCGGCAGGTGGCGGCGGCCAAGCTGGCCGAGGCCGACCTGCGGGTGGCGGAGCTGGCCGGTTTCACCGCCGACCTCCGGCGGATGCTGGCCACACTCGGATCACACACTCCGGACGGTCCCTGCGACGCCGACTGCGGGTGCCTCACGGACGCACCTCCACCGGTGGCGTGCACGCTGGCGGCCTCGGCGGTCCCCGCTCGGATCCAGGACTGGAACGACCTGGCCGCGCTGGTCGTCGGCCGGGCGGCGGTCGACGGAGGCGTCCGCCTCCAGCTCGATCCCGCCGTGGCCCTCGACGAGCTGGCGCTGCTCGTCCGCGCCGAGCAGGCGTGCTGCGCCTTCTTCGCCTTCGCCCTCACGGTGGACGGCCGGGGCGTCGCCCTCGAGGTACGGGCGCCGGCCGAGGGCATGGCCATGGTCGACGCGCTGTTCGGGGATTCGGCGTGAGCCCGACGACCTCATTGCGTGACGATCGGCGCCTTCCGAGGCGACGGCACCCGCCCGCGACACCCGGCCGCGGTCCGGCGTGGGCGTGAGGGTGGCCGCGGTCGGGACCGTGGTGGTGTCCATCCGACCGCTCACGCCCGTCCGCCGGCCGGCATCTGGAGGACGCCGATGAGGTTGCCGTCGGCGTCCTTGACCGACGCGATCAGCTTGCCGCCGCCCACATCGGTGACGTCCTGGTGCGGTTCGGCGCCGGCGGCCGTGAGGGCGGCCACGGTGGCGGCGATGTCGTCGACGTGCCAGTAGCCGAGGGCGCCGCTCATCCCCTTGCTGTGGCCGTTGGGGTCGAGACCGACATCCTGGCCATCGACGCTGTAGCCGACGTAGTACCGCTCGTCCATGACGGGCTCCACGCCGAGGAGCGCGCTGTAGAGCGTCTTGGCGGCGCCGATGTCCTTCACCGGGTAGAGGATTGTCTTCATTCCTGCGGTCATTCGTGGCTCCTTCACTGCGGGTTGCGTTCCATCGAGGGGGCCTCGATCGTCAGTGGTATGACGATGGCGGCGACGAAAGGCAACACGTGGAATCCGACGACTGGCTGGCCCAGCGGTTCGAGGAGCACCGGGCCCGGCTCCGGACGATGGCGATGCGGATGCTCGACTCACCGTCCGAGGCGGACGACGCCGTCCAGGAGTCCTGGCTGCGGCTCAGCCGTGCCGGCCCGGCCGGCATCGACAACCTCGGCGGCTGGCTGACGACGGTCGTGAGCCGGGTGTGCCTGGACATGCTGCGCTCCCGTGCGTCCCGCCGGGAGCAGCCCGGGGGGCCGCAGGCAGATCGCGTGATCGCCGGCGCACCCGGCGGGGGCGACCCGGAGCACGACGTGCTCCTCGCCGACGCGCTCGGCCCCGCCCTGCAGGTGGTCCTCGACAGCCTCGCCCCCGCCGAGCGGCTGGCGTTCGTCCTGCACGACGTCTTCGCGGTCCCCTTCGCCGAGATCGCCACCATCCTCGGCCGCTCCCCCAATGCCGCCAAGCAGCTCGCCACCCGAGCCCGCCGGCGGCTGCAGGGATCGACGCCGGAGGAGCAGACCGACGCTCCCCGCCAGCGGGCGGTGGTCGACGCGTTCCTCGCCGCCTCCCGCAGCGGCGACCTCGACGGGCTGGTCGCCGTGCTGCACCCCGACATCGTCTTCCGGGCCGACCCGGCGGCGGTGCGGATGGGCTCGCGTCGTGAAGTCCGGGGGGCGGCGGCCGTCGCCCAGGTCTTCTCGGGGCGTGCCGCCGCCGCCCGACCGGCGCTCGTCGACGGCATCGTGGCCGTCACCTGGGCGCCGGGCGGTCGGCCCAGGGTGGTGTGGGACATCACCGTCGCCGGCGACGCCATCACCCGAATCGACATGATCGCCGACCCGGACAGCCTCGGTGAGCTCGACCTCGTGCTGCTGGGCTAGCGGGGGACGCCCCGCCCCGAGACCCGGGACCGGGCCCCGTCGCGTTAGGGTCACCGGGCATGCCCGAGGCCGACTCGACCGGGCTGGTCGCAGCCCATCCGGCGCCCGCGGACCTGCGCCCGAGATGGTGGACGCAGATTCTGCTGGTGGCCGCGGTCTGGTGGTTCTACGACAAGATCAACAACCTCAGCCCCTTGCGGGCCACGAGCGCGCTGGCCCACGGGTCGGCGATCCTGCGCATCGAGACGTGGTTGCACGTCGACGCCGAGCGCGGGCTGAACGCGTGGTTGGGCGCCCACGCCCTGGTCGGCAGGTGGCTGGGCAACTTCTACGACGTGGCCCATTTCGCGGTGACCATCGCCGTGCTGGTCTGGGTGTGGTGGCGCCATCCCGGCCGGTACGGGCCCCTGCGCAACGCCCTCCTGGGGATAAACGCCATCGGCTTCGTCGTCTACTGGGCGTTCCCGGTGGCGCCGCCCCGCCTCCTGGCGGGGCCGGGCTTCATCGACATCATCGCCGTCACCCACTCCATCGGCGCATGGAGCACGGGCGCGTTCGCCTCGCAGGCCAACGAGTACGCGGCCATGCCGTCCCTCCACATGGCCTGGGCCCTGTGGTGCACCCTGGCGGTGTGGTCGATCCGCACCGACCGGCCGGCCCGGGTGGTGGCCGTCGCCTACTCGGCGCTGGTCGCCGTGGTGGTGATGGCCACGGCCAACCACTATCTCCTCGACGTCGTGGCCGGTGCCGCGACCACGCTCGTCGCCGGCGCCGCAGTCTTCCTCCGGGCCCGCCGGCCGGATACCCCGCTCCCCCGCCGCCGCTCCCCCGCCGACCGGCCCGGCGTTCCCGCCGACTAGTGCCATGACCACAACCCATTGCCGCGTCCCGCCGGCCAGGACCACCGCTGGCGGCGTTCTCGTCCTCGTCGCACTGAGCGTGCGCCTTCGTCCTGCGGCCTTGCCAGCAGCGCCCCTGGCTCGGCGCTACGCGGGCAATCGTTCATGGACACGGCACTAGTGGCCCTCTCGTGACCGGGCCGTCCCATGTGGGTGACGAGCCCATCCGGGTCGTGATCTCCGACGACCACGAGCTGTTCCGGCGGGGTCTGAAGATGGTCCTGGAGGCCGAGGACGACATCGAGGTGGTGGCCGAGGCGGCCGACGGCCAGGAAGCGGTGGCCCGGGCCGAGGAACTGGCGCCCGACGTGGTGCTGATGGACGTCCGCATGCCTCGCATGGGCGGCATCGAGGCCACCCGTCTGATCCGCCAGCTGTTTCCCACCACCAGGATCATCGTGCTCACCGTCAGCGACGAGGAGGACGACCTCTACGGCGCGGTGAAGGCGGGCGCCAACGGCTACCTGCTCAAGGAGGTCTCCATCGAGGAGGTCGCCGACGCCGTCCGGGCCGTCTTCGCCGGGCAGAGCCTGATCTCCCCGGCTCTGGCGTCCAAGCTCCTGGCCGACTTCGCCGGCCGGGCCAAGGCCGACGACGACAACCCGGCGGCGCCCCACCGCCTGTCCGACCGGGAGGTGGCCGTGCTGAAGCTGGTCGCCCTGGGCCACGGGAACGACGAGATCGCCGCCCAGCTGGGTGTCTCGGAGAGCACGGTCCGGAACCACGTGGCCAACATCCTGGTCAAGCTGCAGATGCGCGCCCAAACCGAGCCCGCAAGCTGAGGAGTGGCGGCCTTCAAGAGGATGCGACGGGGCCCGGTCACGCCCCGCGGCACCTACACCGAGTGGTTCTGGCCTCCGTCGACGTCCTTCGCCCGCACCCTGCTGGCCGGCTACAACAGCTTCGAGCACGTGCTCGTGCCGGAGGTCGATCCCGGTCCGGAGTCCACGTTCTTCTGGGCCCACCAGTTCCGCATGATCGGCGGGGCCGGCGGCTACATCGGCCTACAGACCAAGGGCAACCGGGCCGACGGGTCGCTCGGGAAGATGGCCATCTTCTCGGTCTGGGACGCCGAGCAGGCCGAGGGTCCGGGCGTGGTCCGCTTCGACGGCGAGGGCACGGGCTGGAGCTGCCGGATCCCCTTCGCCTGGCAGGCGGGCCAGGCGTACGCCATGCGGGTGTCGGCGCCCGAGGACGGCTGGTGGTCCGGCCAGGTCCGTGACGAGCAGACCGGTGCGGTCAGCGAGCTGGGGCGTATCCAGGTGCCCGGGCACTGGCGCCAGCTCGACTCGTGGTCGGTGATGTGGACCGAATACTACGGCCCGGCCCTGGGCGACTGCGGCGAGCTGGCCTACTCGAGCGTGGTGTTCTCCGCACCCACCGCCAACGGCGGGGAGGCCCGTCCCGCCGGTTCCCACCACCACCTCGGGGAGGGCAGCTGCGAGACGTCACGGGTGGACCCGGTCGAGGGCGGCGTGCGCCACCAGATGGGCCTGCCCTACTGACCGGCCGGCACGGCGTCGGCCTCGTCGGCGCCGGCGCCGGACCGGCGCCGGCGGGCCCGCTCCTCTCGCGACCGCAGGATCCTCTCGGCGGCCAGGGCCGCGGCTCCGATCACGAGGGGGAAGGTAGGGACGAGATAGCGGTTGTTGAACCCGCTGGTGGCTGCGGCGCCGAGGATCAGGGCCGCCGGCAGGCCGACGAGGAGGGCCAGTTCACGGGGCCCGCCGTCCCAGATGAGCCACGCCACGCCCGCGGCCAGGGCGCCGGTCAGCACCCACCAGCGCATGTGCAGCCAGCGTTCGTACCAGTGCAGCAGCGTCCCCGGCTGCCCGTACAGGGACAGCTCGCTCTGGGAAGTCGACGGTCCGAGGTAGTGGACGAACTCCCGGCCCACCAGCCGCAGGAACGAGCCCGGGTGGGCGGCGATCACCGCCAGGCTGAACTGCCGGAGCACCCGGTTGTTCTGGGGGGTGATGGCGTCCTCCAGGTAGACGGCCTTGCCTCCGTGGAAGAGCTGGTAGGCCGGTGATCCGCCGTCGTAGAGGTAGAACTCGAACGGGCGGCGCTGCGGCTGCGGGTCGACGCAGAGTGGCTCGGCACCGGCGGGCACCGACGCCCCCCGGCAGTCGACGATCGGGCCCACCTTGGCATAGAGGAACCAGCCGTCGGACCCCTGGAGCGAGAACCCCGCCCCGCCCCACGCGTGCAGCGCGGAGTACCCCAGCACTGGGAGGGCCACGGCGGCGACCCCGGCGGCGACGATCCTGAGCCCCGGCCGGGTGAGGACGAGCCAGAGCACCCAGACCGGGACGGCGAAGATCCCGACCGAGCGGATGGTGCAGGCGATGCCGAGCAGCAGCCCTCCCACCAGCTGCGGCCACGCGCCTTCCGACCGGCGCAGCGTCAGGTACGCGGCCGCCACCACCGCCAGGGTGAAGAAGGCCTCGGCAAGGATGTCCTGCTCGAGGGCGACGGTGAACGCCTCGCCCAGGACCACGGCGGCGGCGGCCACCGCCACCCACCGCCGGCCGCCCGACCGGACGACGAGGACGTAGACGAGGGCGCCGACCGCCAACCCGGCCACGTGCTGGACCATGGTCACCGCGTCGAGCTGGTTGCCGGGGAGCAGGTGCAGGATGCGCAGGAGCAGCGGATACCCACTGGGCCGCGTCGGCGAATACGGAGCGAAGGGCGCACGGAGTGAAGCCCGCAGGTACACGAGGGAGTCCTGGTAGACGCCGGGAACGGCATGGCGGTCGATCAGCAGCCGCAGCAGGGCGCCCAGGCCGAGCACCACGAGGAGGCCCGGATGTCGCCCGACTCTGTGGCGCGCCGCGGCCCACAGACGGGTGACCGGCGGTGGCCTACGGGCGGCGTCCTCCGGGGCGGTGCGGGACAGCGGCGGCATCGGGGTGCGGCAGGCTACGGTCGGCCCGCCGCCGCCCCGCCACGTGCACCGGACCATGACGGCGCGTCGGGCGTGGCGGTCGTCCAGGATCTGTATGAGCTGACGAACCGGTGTGCATTGGTGAGGCGGTGCCGACTGATGGGACGGTGAGGATGCCCAACGAGGCCGACGGGCGGAGCGAGACGTTGGCGGGCCGGCCGGAGCACGACGCCGTACCCGGGCCGCCCGTCCCCACCGAACCGGCTGGGCCCCCCGGCAGCGACCGGTCTGAACCCCCGGCCACGACCGTCCCCCCGTTGTCGACGTGGGGCGAGGACTTCGCCTTCCTGCTCGACCGGCGCTACCTGGTCCTCTCCGGCGTCCTCGTCGTGGTGATGGTGTCGTACCTGTTCAAGCACACGTGGCCCGGGGCGGTGGACATCTGGGAGCACGCCGCCGCCGCCCGGGAGCTGGGCGCCCACCCGCTGCACCCCGACCATCCCCTCCTTGCCATCCGCGCCCCCCACCAGTACTTCTCGCCGTACCTCCTGGTCGTCGGGCTCATGTCGCGCTTCACCGGGCTCACCATCGTCGAAACCCTCGACATCTGGGGCGTCGTCAACCTGGTGATGATCCTGGTCGGCCTGCGCCTGTTCGTCACCAGGCTGATCGACCGCCGCCACGTCGACTTCTACGCCCTGGTGTTCATGCTCTTCCTCTGGGGCCCGGGCGCCTGGTTCTTCAGCGGGTTCCTTCATTTCGACATCATCGCCTTCGTCCTCACCTACCCGTCGACCTTCGTCAAGGGCCTGGTCTTCCTCTCGCTGTGGGCCCACCTGCACTACCTGGAGACGGACGATCGACGATGGCTTCTCCCGACGCTCGTCATCTCGTTCGTGGTGATCCTGACCCATCCCATCGACCAGGCCTTCCTGGCCGTAGGACTGGTCGCCCTGACGTTCACACGTGGAGAAGCCGAGACAGGCACACGTGGAGAAGCCGAGACAGGCACACGTGGAGAAGCCGAGACAGGCACACGTGGAGAAGCCGAGACAGGCACACGTGGGGAGGCCGAGACAGGCACACGCGGGGACACCGGGGCGGACACGAGGGCACGGATCGCGCGCCGCCGCCGGCTCGTCCTGACCGTGGGCACCGTGGCCGTGGCCTTCGGGCTGGCGCTCCTGTGGCCCTACATGTCGGTCTGGCAGATCCTCTTCGGGGCCGGGGCCGAGGCGTACCGGAACGCCTTCAAGGCGGCCGACCACGACCTCTACGTCAACATCCTGGCCCGCTGCGGGCTGGCGCTGATCGTCATCCCTTTCGTCGTCCGGCGATCGCCGAACTGGCGGCGCGACCCCCTGGTGCTCATGTTCCTCGGCACCCTCGCGCTCTACGTCTACGGGCTGCTCGCCGACGATTCCACCTTCGGGCGGCTCATCTCCTCGGTCCAGGTGGTGGGGGCGATCATCCTGGCCGACGAGCGCACGAAGGTGGGTGAGGCCGCGGCCGAGATGGGCCCAGCGGGCCTGCCCCTGTTGCGCTGGGTCCAGTACACGACGTTGGCGATCGTCGTCGCCGGCATGTTCTTCCTCAAGAACGGCTTCATCGTGCTGCCCGACCGGTGGATGGAGCACGTCCCCTACGGCTGGTCCCACAGCTACGTCGACAACGTCAAGATCTCCGACTTCGACTTCCTCGCCAAGAACGCCAAGACCTACCCGGTGGTGATGTCCGACCTCTACACCAGCCTGGAGATCCCGACCTTCGGTCCCAAGGTGGTCGACTTCGCCCGGGCCCAGGCCTTCGTCGACACGACCGAGCGGGGCAACGACTTGGCCCGGTTCTACGACGTGAGCTCCTCGGTGGAGATCCGCCGGGCCATCCTGGACAAGTACCACGTGGCCATGATCGTCGTGCCGATCAAGGAGCTGACCAACGAGCCGGCCAGGCACCAGCCCCTGATCGACATGGGCCGTGTCGTGTCCCGGAACAGCCGCTTCGTCTTCGTCGACGTGCGCCCCACGTGACCTTGAGAACGCCCCCTGACCAGCAGATGCGGCGCCGGTCGCCGGTACACTGGACGCCATGTCGATCCTGACCAAGGTCCTGCGCGCCGGCGAGGGCAAGAAGCTCAAGGCCCTGCAGACGTTGGTGCCCGACATCAACGCCCTGGAGCCCGAGATCCAGGCTCTGTCCGACGACGACCTGCGTCACAAGACGGTCGAATTCCGGGTGCGCCTGGACAACGTGGCCCCCGACGACCTCGACGACGCCCTGAATGACCTGCTCCTGGAGGCCTACGCCGTCGTCCGCGAGGCGGCCCGCCGGGTCATCGGCCAGCGCCACTACGACGTCCAGCTCATGGGGGGCGCCGCCCTGCACTTCGGTTGGATCGCCGAGATGAAGACCGGCGAGGGCAAGACCCTGGTCTCCAGCCTGCCGGTGTACCTGAACGGGCTGTCCGGCCGGGGCGTGCACGTCATCACCGTCAACGACTACCTGGCCAAGCGCGACTCGGAGTGGATGGGGCGCATCCACAAGTGGATGGGCCTCGACGTCGGCTTGGTCATCGCAGACATCGACGACCCGGCGGTCAAGCGGCAGATGTACGCCTGCGACGTCACCTACGGGACCAACAACGAGTTCGGCTTCGACTACCTCCGCGACAACATGGCCATGTCCGCCGACCAGATGGTCCAGCGGGGCCACAGCTTCGCCATCGTCGACGAGGTCGACTCGATCCTGGTGGACGAGGCCCGCACCCCGCTCATCATCAGCGGCCAGGTCCAGGACGCCGCCGCCCTCTATTACAAGTTCGCCGGCATCGTCCGCACCCTGACCCGGGACGTCGACTACGAGGTCGACGAGGAGAAGCGCACCGTCGTGCCCCTCGAGCCCGGGATCGAGAAGGTCGAGCGGTCCCTGGGCGTACAGAACCTCTACGACGAGCTGTCCTCCAACTACGTCCACCAGCTCCTCGCCGGCCTGCGGGCCAAGGAGCTGTACAAGCGCGACGTCGACTACGTGGTGCAGCACGGCGAGGTCAAGATCGTCGACGAGTTCACCGGTCGCATCCTCGAGGGCCGGCGCTGGTCCGAGGGCCTGCACCAGGCCATGGAGGCCAAGGAGCGGGTCCGGATCAAGTCCGAGAACCAGACCCTCGCCACCATCACCCTGCAGAACTACTTCCGCATGTACAAGAAGCTGGCGGGCATGACCGGCACGGCCGAGACCGAGGCCGCCGAGTTCGCCCACACCTACGACCTGGCCGTCGTGCCCATCCCCACCCACCGGACCATGGTCCGTGCCGACCAGCCCGACCTGGTCTACAAGACCGAGGAGGCCAAGTTCGGCGCGGTCGTCGACGACCTGTTCGAGCGTTACGAGACCGGCCAGCCGGTGCTGGTGGGCACGGTGTCGGTCGAGAAGTCCGAGCGGCTGTCGCGCCTGCTCGACAAGCGGGGCGTGGCCCATGCGGTGCTGAACGCCAAGCACCACGAGCGGGAGGCCATGATCGTGGCCCAGGCCGGCCGCCTCCACACCGTCACCGTGGCCACCAACATGGCCGGGCGCGGCGTCGACATCATCCTGGGCGGCAACCCCGACGGCCTCGCCGACCTCGACGTGCTGGCCGAGGGCCTGGAGCCCGACTCCGAGGAGGGCCGGGCCCGCCACGCCGAGCTGCTGGCCAAGTACAAGGACGAGACCGCTGCCGAGGGCGACAAGGTGCGGGCCGTCGGCGGGCTCTACGTGCTCGGCACCGAGCGCCACGAGAGTCGCCGGATCGACAACCAGCTTCGGGGTCGGGCCGGCCGTCAGGGCGACCCGGGCGAGAGCCGGTTCTACCTGTCGCTCGAGGACGACCTCATGCGGCTGTTCGCCACCGGGGCGATGAGCTGGGTGATGGGCAAGGCCCTGCCCGACGACGTGCCCATCGAGGCCAAGATGGTCACCCGGGCCATCGAGAAGGCCCAGGCCACCGTCGAGGGTCGCAACGCCGAGATCCGCAAGGACGTCCTCAAGTACGACGAGGTCATGAACGAGCAGCGCAAGGTCGTGTACCGGCGCCGCCAGGCCATCCTCGAGGGCGCCGACCTGCGTGAGGAGGCGCTCGAACACCTCAAGACCGTGATCGGGCGCGAGGTCGACATCTTCTGCCCCAACGACTACGCCGAGGACTGGAACCTCGAGAACCTCCTCCATGACGTGGGCGCCTACTTCCCGACCGCCTTCACCGTCGACGACCTCACCGCGGCCAGCACCTCGGGCCAGATCAGGGAGAGCCTGGTCACCGAGGCGGTCCAGTACTACACCCAGCGCGAGGAGCATCTCGGCCCCGACGTCATGCGGGAGATCGAGCGCCGGGTGATGCTCTCGATCATCGACCAGCGCTGGCGCGAGCACCTCTACGAGATGGACTATCTCCAGGAAGGCATCAACCTCCGGGCCATGGGCCAGCGCGACCCCCTCACCGAGTGGCAGCGCGAGGGCTACGACATGTTCGGCCAGATGATCGGCGCCATCTCCGACGACTTCATCCGCTACGTCATGCACCTCGACGTGGTGGTCGAGAACGCCCCCCCGCCCGACGTGAGCAACGTGCAGTACTCGGCACCTTCCGACCCCTCGGAGTCCGGCGGGATGCAGCAGTCCGCCGCCGCCCAGCAGGTGGCGGTCGCCGACGACGACGGGGGCCAGGCGGCGCCGGCCGCACCCGAGGTCACCCAGGCGCCGATCGTCAAGGGGGAGCACGAGAAGTTGGGTCGGAACGCGCCGTGCTGGTGCGGGTCGGGGAAGAAGTTCAAGCTCTGTCACGGGAAGTAGCTGATCTGTTTCGCCCCCGGCGGTCGGGTCCTGTCCCGCACGGCTCCACCCCACCACCTCCCTGCCGGTCGGCGGCGGGGGCCCCTCCGTGCGGGCCACCCATCCGCCTCTCCCCCCACACCATCCGGCGTGTTCCTCTGGGTGGGGTGGGTGGGTAGTGCGCGACCTCTCTGCTGAACTGGCTGAGCTTCGGCGGCGGTTGTCGGAATCCTCCCGTGACCTCGATCTTGAGGGGAAGCGCGCCCGGCTCTCGAAGTTGGAGACCCTCGCCTCCGAGCCGTCGCTTTGGGACGATCCGAATGAGGCGCGGAAGGTCACGTCGGAGCTGGCGTTGGTCAAGGACGACATCGATCTGCTCGACGGGTTGGAGGGCCGGCTCTCCGACGTGGAGGTGCTCTACGAGCTGTCCCGGGAGGAGGACGACGACTCGGTCTCGGCCGAGGTGGAGGCGGGCCTGGCCGCCCTGACCAGGGAGTTCGACGCGCTCGAGCTGCGGTCGCTCTACTCGGGGGAGCACGACGAGCGGGACGCTGTGTGCGAGGTGCACTCCGGCGCTGGTGGCACCGACGCCCAGGACTGGGCCGAGATGCTGCTGCGGATGTACCTGCGATGGGCGGAGCGGCGGGGGTTCTCGGTGGAGCTGGAGGAGGTCACCGCCGGGCAGGAGGCGGGCATCACATCGGCCACCCTGATCGTCCGGGGCCGCTACGCCTACGGGTTGCTGGTGGCCGAGAAGGGCGTGCACCGGCTGGTGCGCATCTCCCCGTTCGACTCCCAGTCGCGCCGCCACACCGCGTTCGCCTCCTTCGAGGCGGTGCCGTTCCTGGAGGAGGCGTCGGAGGAGGTCGACATCGACGAGAAGGATCTCCGGATCGACACCTACCGCTCCTCGGGGGCCGGCGGCCAGCACGTCAACGTCACCGACTCGGCGGTGCGCATCACCCACCTGCCGACGGGGATCGTCGTGTCCTGCCAGAACCAGCGCAGCCAGCACCAGAACAAGGACGTGGCCATGAAGATCTTGGCCGCCAAGCTGGCCGAACGGGCCCGGCAGGAGCGCCGGGCCGAGCTCGAGGCCATCGCCGGCGAGCAGCGGGAGGTGACGTGGGGGAGCCAGATCCGGTCCTACGTCATGCAGCCGTACCAGATGGTCAAGGACCTCCGCACCGATCACGAGTCGGGCAACATCAGCGCCGTCCTCGACGGCGACCTCGACGGCTTCATGGAGGCTTACCTGCGCTGGCGCAAGCGGCCCGCGGTGTAGGCCCGGATGCATGCACGATGCATGTACTCTTGAGAGGTGGCCAAGAACATCCAGATCCGCAACGTTCCCGACAGCGTGCACGAGGTCTACAAGCGGCGCGCCGCCGCAGCCGGGAAATCGCTTCAGGAGTACCTGCTCTCCGACCTGACCGACCGGGCGGACCGTCCCACCATGGAGGAGTCGATGGCCCGGATCGACCGGCACCGCATCGGGAGCCAGGTGACGGTGGAGCAGATCGTGAAGGGCATCCGGGAGGACCGCGAGTCCCATTGATCGTCGTTGACGCGTCGGCGCTGGTCGCTGCTCTGGTGGCCGATGCACCGCTTGGCGCTGCGGCTTCGGCGCGATTGGCGTCCGACGTTGATCAGCGCGCTCCTCACCTCGTCGACCTCGAGATCTCCTCCGTGCTCCGGCGGTGGCTCGATCAGGGCGTGATCTCGGCAGATCGAGCTGCCCGGGCACTGGCCGACCTGGCTGCCCACCCGATCGAGCGCTACCCGCACGTCGCGTTGCTGCCTCGGATATGGGAGCTCCGGCACCATGTGACGCCCTACGACGCTGCCTACATCGCCCTCGCCGAGGTACTCGACGCCGCCCTGGTGACCGCCGACGGCCGGCTGGCTCGGGCGGCCGGGCCTCGATGCACGATCGAACTGCTCACCTGATCCAGCTGCTCACCTGACCCGACCAGGGGACTACTGGCGTCGGACAGTGACTGGCGGTACAGTTCTCCCTTGTGCTTCCTGCCAGCTATGGCGTGGGGCCCCGGGGGGGGTGTCGCACGGATCAATGATTCGTCTCCGTAACGTCAGCAAGACGTACAAGGGGAACGTCGTCGCCCTGCGTGACGTCTCCATCGACATCGGCAAGCAGGAGTTCGTGTTCATGGTCGGCCCCACCGGGTCGGGCAAGTCCACGCTGATCCGCCTGCTGATCAAGGAAGAGAAGCCGGACAACGGCCGCATCTGGGTGGCGGGCAAGGACATCGGCCAGCTCAGCTCGTGGAAGGTGCCCCTGCTGCGGCGCAACATCGGCTGCGTCTTCCAGGACTTCAAGCTGCTGAGCAACAAGACCGCCTACGAGAACGTCGCCTTCGCCCTCGAGGTGATCGGGCGGCCCGCGCACGTGATCCGCCAGCAGGTGCCCCAGGTCCTCGACCTGGTCGGCCTGTCCAAGAAGCGGGACCACTTCCCCAACGAGATGTCGGGCGGGGAGCAGCAGCGGGTGTCCATCGCCCGTGCGTTCGTGAACCGGCCGCTGATCCTCCTGGCCGACGAGCCCACCGGCAACCTGGACCCCAGCACCTCGGTGGGCATCATGCGCCTGCTCGACCGCATCAACCGCACGGGGACGACGGTGGTCATGGCCACCCACGACTCCAGCATCGTCGACACCATGCGCCGGCGGGTCATCGAGATGGACCGCGGAGTCCTGGTCCGCGACCAGGCCCGTGGCGTCTACGGAGTGAACGCCTGATCTTGTCGCGCCTCTCGATTCTTCCGGCGCGCCACCACCCCCAGGAGGCCTGAGAGCTTGTCGGTCAACCTCGAGTACGTGTTCCGCGAAACCGCGTCGAACCTGAAGCGCAACGTCTCGATGGCCTCGGCCGCCCTCCTCACCGTGGCCGTGTCGCTGACCCTGGTGGGTGGCGCGCTGCTGGTGAAGCGGGGCGTCGACCGGGCCACCATCCAGTGGAAGGGCAACGTCGAGCTCTCCATCTTCATGAAGGCGGACGCGTCCCAGGCGGAGTCCGACGCGGTCGACCGCAACCTGAAGAGCATGCCCGAGGTCAAGAGCTACCGGTACGTGAGCAAGCCGGAGGCCTTCGACGAGTTCAAGAAGATCTTCGCCAACGAGCCGGACGTGCGGGACAGCCTCACCGTCGACCAGATACCACCCTCCTACCGGGTGGTGCCGAAGCAGGCCGAACAGACCAAAATCGTGGGTCAGCGCTTCGACAACACCGCCGGGGTGTTCCGGGTCAGCTACGCCAAGGAGGAGGTTGACGCGCTGGTGTCGGTCACCAACTTCCTCCAGATCATGCTGTGGGGCATCGCCATCGTCCTGTTGGGCGCTGCGTCCCTCCTCATTCTCAACACCATCCGCATGGCCATCTTCGCCCGGCGGCGCGAGGTGGCGGTGATGAAGCTGGTGGGCGCGACGAACTGGTTCATCCGGGTGCCGTTCATGCTCGAGGGCCTCCTGCAGGGCCTGTTCGGCGCCGCCCTGGCCTTCGGGGCGGTCTGGATCGGTCGCAGCGTCATCCAGGACCGCATCTCCGGCGCCCGCAACGACATCCAGCTCTTCAAGCAGTTCCTGGTCACCGGGGCGGACGTCACCGGCACTGGCGTGCTGCTCCTGATCGTCGGAGTCGTCGTGGGCACCGTGGGGTCGGCGCTGGCGGTGACCCGCTTCCTCGACGTCTGATCCCGACCGGCGGCTGATTCCACCGACGGCGCCGCCGTCGTGAAGTGCCCATGGCGACGCCCGGCTGTGCGAGCTACGTTTCATCCGTTGCGGGAGTGGTCAATGTTGCCCAAGGGGGCCCTGTTGTCGAAGGGGGCAGGTGTGGCCTCCGGGCGCGGCGCGAGAGGGCGCCAGGGGGGACGAGGCCGCCGAGGCGTGGTTGCTGCCTGCCTGGCTCTCGCCGCCGTGCTGCCGTCGCTGGCGAGTCAGCCGGTCGGCGCCCAGACGTCGGCTGACAAGACCGCGGCTGACAAGAGCCGGGTCGACGGCCAGATCGGCGCCGCGCAGTCCCAGGTCGACACCGCCTCGAGCGACGAGCAGCGGCTCATCGATCAGATCGCCGCGTCCACCAAGGCCAAGGACGGTCTCGACGCCAAGGTCGCGGCCTTCGACGGGCGGATAGCCGACGTGCAGGCCCAGGTCGACGCGGCCGAGTCCCGCCTGGCCGCCCTGGAAGCCCAGCAGGCGGCGGTCGAGGCTCGGCTGGCGGACTCCAAGGCGGCGCTGGACGTGGCCAGGGCGCAGCTCGGTCGCCAGGCCATCGCCGCCTATACGGGCCGGACCGAGGCGGCCGACTATGCGGCCATGCTCCTCGGCTCCGACAGCCTGAACGACGTCGCGTCCCGACGCTCCTACATGCGGGCGGTGGTGGGCTCGCAGTCGGACACGGTCGCCGTCACCGAGCACCTCCGCGACCAGGTCGCCGACCTCGACCGGCAGGTGGCGACCTCGAAGACCGAGGCCCGGAGCGAGCGTGACCTGGTCGACGGCCAGCGCACCAGCCTGCAGAACAGTCGCGACGCCCAGGCGGCCGCCCGCCGGCAGGTGCAGGACCAGATCGCCCAGACCGACAAGTTGAAGGACGAGGCCCTCGCCCGGAAGGACGAGTTCCAGGCCCAGGTCGAAGACCTCCAGGCCGAGTCGGCGGCCATCGCCGACACCCTGCGGCAGCGGGCGGCAGCCGCAGCCGCCGCAGCTGCGGCGGCGACCACGACCACGACACAGCCCGCACCGGCACCGGCACCGGCGGCGGCGGCCCGGCC
>JALYYN010000003.1 GCA_030946525.1 Actinomycetota bacterium
GTCGTGAGGGTCACCGGTGGCCACCGTGGTGGCGATGGGGCCCGCCTGCGCCCTCATCGGCCCCCGTCGTCACGGCGGGGTCGGCTGGGTCGAGGGCGGGGGGCAGCGACCCCTCGTCGCCGGCCTCGTCGCCAAAGCGGCTGTGGCGGCTGGAGAGCACGACGGCGCCGATCATGGTGGCAACCAGGGTGACACCGGCCGTCTCGAAGATGAGCATCGACCGCCCCATGAGCTCGGTGCCGAGGTCGGCGATGACCGGCCGGGTGGCGTTCAGGGGCCGGTCGGGAAACCGGCCCCATACGGCCAGGGCCACACCACCGCCGAACAGCAACCACCCGGCGATCGCCGCCGGCGCTCGCTGATGGACCATGTTCATGGGGTTGAGCCCGGCCGGGTTCATCATGAACGCCACCATGAAGATGGCCATGACTGCCATCTCGACCGTCATCATGAACAGCAGGGCGATCCCGAGATAGGCGCCGCCCAACAGCAACAAGATGGCGCCCACGTTGAGGAACGACGCCAACAACAACATGGTGGCCCGCATCATGGAGTCGGTGCGGAAGACCCGCCAGCCCGAGACGACGGCGCCGAGGGCGAACACCCAGTAGGCGATGTGCACGAGCAGCGTCGGGTGGGCCACGCTCACCGCAGTGCCTCGAGGCCGGCGATGGCCAGATCGGCGAAGGCGAGTGGCAGGAGGACGACCCAGCACACGGTGACGAAGCGTTCGGCCCGCACCCGGGCGACCAGATGACCGGCGCCCACCAGCACGACGATCACACCGAGGGTCTTGACCGCGACCCAAACCGGTCCGGGAAGGACGGGCCCGTGCCAGCCCCCGAGGAAGACGGTGGCGGCCATGGCCGCGAACGACGTGAGCATCGCCGCCCGGGCCACCAGCCACACCAAGCGCGCCCGGCCCGACACCTCGGCTGCCGTCCCCCCGGCCAGGTCGTCGCCGTCGGCCAGGTCGAGCGGGCCCCATGTGGCCGAGCCGAGGGCCACGACGAGCAGGAGGGGCAGGCCGAGGGGCTGGCGGACCACGTTCCACACATGGGCCTGGGACTCCACGATCCCGCTCAGCGACAGGGACTGGGCCGGGATCGCCGCGGCGATGAGCACGAACATGCTGAGCAGCAGGTACGACAGGCCAACGGCCAGGAACCGGTAGGCGCCCAGCAGTGGATGAAGGCTGTTCGCCGACCAGCCGTGTACGAAGATGGCCACGATGGCCAGGGCCTCCACGGTGCCCCACAGCACGATCCCCGATTCGACGTCGGCGATCGAGAACGACCTTGACCAGGGGACGACGGCCAACCCGGCGGCTGCCAACCCGGCGTACAGGGCCGGTGCCAGCGTCCACATCGCCGCGTCGGGGCGCTCGGCGGCCCGAGCCGGGTGCTGCGACAGGAGCAGCGACGCTCGGCGGAGGGGGAGGCTCAGCACCGAGCCGGCCGGTGCGACCCCGGAGATCGTCCGGGCGACGACGGCGTCGACGACGGCCACCGCGTAGGCGCCCATCGCCAGAGCTCCCATCGTGACCAGGGGGGCCGCCCACGCACTGGCATGAGCGTTCACGATGCCCACCCGCTCATGGCAACCGAGGTGTCGGTCGCCAGACCGAGGCTGCAGATGGTGACCACGGCGTCGGCCCAGTCCTGGCCCACCAGCACTTCGCCCAGCCGTTCCGGCGACAGCGGCGCCCGGCGCTCGGCGCCGGGGTCGCCGAGGACGCGTTCGAGGCGATCCCGGGCGTCGGCGCCGTCGACGACCCCGACGCCGGCCCAGGTGCGGGCCAGCCCGCTGCGCCGGACCCTTCGCGACAACGACTGTCGTTCCGCGGCATCGGCGCCGGAGCGGGCCAGCGCTGCAGCCCGGGCACCCAGGGCCGACAACCCGCCGAGGCCCAAAGCGTCTGACAGCCAGCGCAGGTCGTGGCGTGCCCGCCCAACGGGCGTGGAGAGGTCGTTCGTGTCGAGGCGCGGGCCGGCGCCGAGGTCGACCAGGACAGGCTCGGCCTGAGAAACCACTCCGCCCTGGAGGACGCCCCGAACCTGCAGGCCGTTGGGAAACCCGGCCAGGAACGGTCCGAGAACAACGGCCAGCTCGTCCAACGCCAACCCGTCACGGTCGTCGCCCGTCATGGCCATGGGCCGCCCGTAGGGGACGCCGCCCATCATCCCCTCGCCGCCCTGGCCGTGATCGCCACGACCCTCGAAGTCGTTGGGCGCCACGTCGGCGAGGACGTCGGGGTCGCCATCGCCGTGATCGACGCATGCCGCCCGGTGGGCCGCGACCAGTGCCGGGACGGGATCGGCGCCAGCTCCGGTGACGACCGTGGCGTCGCCGAGTGCCGGGGGGCGGTGGTCGTCGGCGTCGGCCGTCCACCAGATCGTCCGGCGCGGGCGGGGCATCTGATCGTGGACCCTGTCGAGGGCGACACCCAGCTGAGCGGGGAAGCGCCCGGCCGCCAGCAACACCGACGCGTGCCTCGGCGACGCGACGAGCACCAACCGCCTGTCGGCAGCCAGCTCGGCCGCGAGCAGCCCGCTGCCGCCCCCTCGGGCCACGAACACCGGCACCGGCGCCTCCGCCGCCCACCGCCCAAGCATCGCTACTGCCACCGCAGCGCCCCCTCCCGCCAGGCGTAGAGGACCCCGAGCGACAGCAGACCGAGGAACACACCCATGTCGGCCAGCGCCGTCACGCCCTCACGGACGTACACCACGGCCCACGGGTACATGAACATCATCTCCATCTCGAAGGCCACGAACACCAGCGACATCGGGTAGTAGCGGGCGTGGAACCGGCTCCAGGCGTGGGTCTCGGGAACACCACCGCCGAGATAGGGGGCCCGGAACGGCCAACTCCCACCCCGTCCGCCTGCCGGCGGTCGACCAAGGAGGAGGGACAACACCAACACCGACCCGAAAGCCGCCAGCGCTGACGCGAGGACGCTCAACATCTCGTCGCTGCCATAGTCGGCCCGGCCGTGCTCATCGTGAGGCCCCTCCGCTCTCGGGCTCCCATCGGTCTATCCGCGCGATCGTGGGGTTAAACGGCCGTGGTGCGATCGGCAGCCGGCGATCAGTGCCAGCGCGGTGGGGTCGTCGACGGCCAGTTGGGCGATGACACGATGACCCGTCATGCAGGCGACCGACCCGAGGTGGCCGGCGACGTCCACCGGCCGAGGCCGGCTACGGAGCGATGGTCTGGTCGTCAAGCTCGGGGTGGATGTTGCCGCTCTCGTAGTACTTGGGGCCGGGGTCGCCCGCCGCCTTCGTCGCAAGCGCCGCTTCGGCCGCATCCAGCCGTTGCTCGAGCTGCAGAAGCCGTTCGTGAAGATCCTCGTGGCGGTGGGCGTTGTCGTCCATGCTCGCTCCTTCGTCGTCTCGGTGTTGCGATGAGCCACCGTAGGGCACCCCGGCCGGACGCGTTTCGGCGCCACCCCGTTCCGCTCCGACGAACGCGCCGGGATCGTTGCCGGGTGGCATCGCCTCGACGAGCGACTCCGCTCGTTCCGAGCCGGCAGCGTGGATCTGGAGCTCACTGTGAAGGAGCGGGCCACGCCGAGCCAGCACACGACCCTGGAGGCCTGGATCGCGGGGGAGCCCCGCCTCGTGGCCACGTCGACCC
>JALYYN010000012.1 GCA_030946525.1 Actinomycetota bacterium
GTCATCGGCGTGGCCCTGGCCCGCGCCGTCCCCCGCCGGGCCCGGGCCACCGTGCAGGGCGCTCTGGCGGTCACCGCCATCGTCGCCCTGTTCTCCTACCCCCTGGTGCGGGCCTACGGCCTCAACACGCACAATCCGACGTCGGAGCCCCACAACTACACGCTGAACCTGCTCATCGTGCTCGGCGTGGTCTGGGTCGTGGCCGCCGGCCTGGTGATCCGCCGCGTCCGTACGGCGACCTGACCCCGCCGAAGTGGGTCGGTCAGGCGAGCAGGTCGAGCAGGGCGCCGCGATCGGGGCCGGGTAGCTCCAGGGCCGGCCCGGTCGAGGCGGCCCTGACCTTGTCCATGAATCCGGGCCGGGCCAGGACCTCCTGGGGCAGGGCCAGGCACATGGCCATCTCCAGGACGCCCCGGAACACCTCGGGGTCGTAGGCCATGGCGGTGAGGACGGCTGCCCGGCCGGGGTCGGGCGGCGGGGGCTCGGTGCCCCGACGCAGGGCGTCCATCTCGGCGATGCGAGCCCGGTCGGCGGCGATCTGGTCCCGGTAGAACGGCGCCACGCGCGCCTCGGTGACCCTGTCCCACTCCCGGGCGAAGCCGACCGGGTCCTGGAGATGGCTCCGCACCACGTCCCGTAGGCATTGGGCGTGCATGAGGCCGACGGTCATGCCCCGCCCCGCCGATGGATTCGTACACGCCCACGCGTCGCCGACCGCGGCGATCCCCGTGGCGACCGGCGCCCCGTCGACGACGAAGCGGCGGTACCGGTCGAGGACGCCGGCCATCGTGATGATCCCCGTGATCGGCTCGCCGTTGGCCCAGTGCCGCTGCAGCGGAAACGCACGCACGACCCGGGTGAACGGCTCGACATCCTTGAGCGGGCGCAGAGCGGTGTCCGCCGAGGCCGCCCAGACCGTCACCGACCACGTGCCGTTGTCCCCCGGGATGGTCAGCAGCGAGATGGTGCCCATATCGGTCACCGGCGGCCCGATGATCCGAGGCAGCCGGGCGCCCCGGTAGTAGCGGGTGTGGTAGACGAAGCCGCACTCCTCCGCCTCGACGTAGGGGGGGCGGCCGCCGGCGGCGACGAGCCAGTCACCCAGCCGGCTGCGCCGGCCGGTGGCGTCCGCGACGAGGTCGGCGGCGAGCTCTGCGCCGTCGGTGGTGCGGACCCCGGTCACGTGCGGCGCGCCGTCGATCCCGCCCGGCCCGGTCAGGAGGTCGGCGACGGCCACGCCCCGCCTGACCTCGATCCCGCCCGTCTCCACCGCAGCCGTGGCCAGCACCGCCTCCACCACCGGGCGGCGCCCGCTGACGAAGCGGAACCGCTCGTCGCCGGGGCGGGGGGCCTTGTCGAGGATCGACGGAGGTTGCAGGGCCAGCGGATCGATCCAGACGCAGCCGGCCTCGACCAGGCGGTCGACGGTGCCGGGCAGCTCGTCGTCGAGGATCTGACGGAAGCGGGGGAACAGGTTGTGGGGCTGGTGGAACTGGGCCACGCCGTGGCGGTCCCAACGGCTCCAGGCCTCCTCGGCCGGGCCGGCCGGCGGCGGAGTCGGATCCCGTTCGAGCACGGTCACCCGGTGCCCGTCCCGGGCCAGCAGCATGGCCGTGGTCAGCCCCACGACGCTTCCCCCGCACACCACGATCGACCCCATCCCGGCATTGTCGCCCAGCGGGACGGCGCTCCGATTCAGGGCCGCGTCGGGCTCTCCATCAGCCGGGAGCGGTCCCGGTCGGGGGCGACGGTCCGGGTCATGGCCAGGAACGCCACGGCCATGCTGGCCAGGATCACCGGCCACCGGGCCCAGGCGTGGGTGTCCGGGCCGGTGAGCAGGACGTGGACGGTCGCCGCCACGAAGAGCACGAAGCTGAGGGCGTGCACCGCCCTCCACAGGCGGTGGGCCAGGTGGCGGCGCAGCAGGGAGGTGAGCTCGACGGCGACCAGCAGGTACATGGAGACGACTCCCCACGCCACCCAGGTCGGGTGCCAGGACGACGCCAGGGGCACCAGGATGTCGGCCGGCCCGAAGTGCACGAAGGTGTCGGCCACGCTGGCGGCCAGGTGGACGGCGACGAACGCCACCGCCAACCCGCTCAGGAACCGGTGCAGATCCAGCAGCCACCGGCGCAGCCCGGCCCGGGCCGAGAAGGCCCGGGTGGTCAGGGCCAGTCCCCACAGCGTGGAGGCGGCCAGCAGGGCCCAGGCCACCAGTCCGCTGGACCGGGACACGTACCACCACAGCCGGCCGTTCACGCGGCGTACGGCGCCACCGACGCTGGGCGGTGGACGCCGCCGCGCCCGTCGACGACGAGCCCGGTGGCGCCCGCCGTCTCCAGCACCGCGGCGGCGCCGCCCACGCCGGCCAGGACGGCGGCGGTGGCCAGCACCTCGGCCCGCCACGCGTCGCCGGTGATGACCGTCACCGCGGCCACATCGGTTGCCGCCGGCCGGGCCGTCGCCGGGTCGATGAGGTGGTGGCGCACCTCGCCGCCGGCCGTCCACCTCCGCCGCATGGGGCTCGACGTGGCCAGCCCTCCGGCGTCGAAGGACAGCGTGGCGACGGCGGGGCCGCCATCGTCGAACGGATCGGACACGTCGACCACCCAGGGCCCTCCGCCCGGAGCCCGCCCCTCGGCCCGCAGGTCGCCGCCCAGGCTGACGCAGGCACCCGTCGCCCCCTCGGCGAGCATGGAGGCCACGGTCAGGTCGGCGGCCAGGCCCTTGCCGATCCCTCCAGGGTCGAACCCGGCCCCGGGCGGCAGGGCGACGGTCCCGATCCGCTCGTCGACGACGATGCCGGCCGCACCCATCGACATCCCGCAGGACGGCCTGGCCGCCGCCGTTCCCACCAGCCATTCGAACGGCCGGTCGTAGCCGGCGTCGATCAGCGGGCCGAGGGCGGTGGGGTCGAACCGGCCGCCGGTGGCCGACCACCCCGAGAGCGCCAGGCGGACGAGGAGCACTGTGTCCGAGGAGACCGTCAGCGGCCGCCCGCCGCTTCGGTTGAGCCGGCTGACCTCGCTGTCGGGTCGGAAGCGGCTCCATCTCGCCTCGAGCCCGGCGATCCGGTCCCGCGCCCGCTCCGCTGCCCCGTCGGGGCCGCCCACGGCGACAATGTGCGCCCACGTGCCCATGGCCGCGAACCGGAGCTCGGTGGCCACCGCCTCAGCTGGCACCGGTCACCGTGTGGGCGACGCGCCCGAACGGCGGGCTGGACGGCGGGGTGGCCGCCCCTCCGGCGGCGAAGGGATCGGCGGAGGGGACGCCGACCGCCGGTCCGGTGGCGGCCGGAGGGGTCACCACCCGCTCCGTGGCGGCCATCCCGGTCACCAGGACGGCGAGGGCGCCCACGCTCAGCCCGGCGGCGACGAGTCGGCTGCGTCGGGCGTGCCGTTGCATACGGCCAGTATCGGCGCCCGGTGTGAGGAAATCGTGAGCCTGCAGACCCTGAGGCCCGTGGGCGCGAAGAAGGCCGGTACGACGGGCGATTGCCCGTCGTACCGGTACGGCTGTGGTGTTCGGTTACGGCGTGGGGGCGGGGGCCTGCGAGGCCGTCAGGGTGACGACACCCAGGGGGAGGCCCTCCTTGAACGCCGTGGTGCTGAAGGTGGTGTTCAGCACGCTGGCGGCGGTGGAGGTCAGCTTGGCGACGGTGCCCTGCAGGACCACGTCGGAGCCGGACGTGGACACGGTGACGTTGGCGCCGTCCAGCGACAGCACGGGAATGCCCGTCTTGCCACCGGCGGTGGCCGTCAGCGTCGAGGCGCCGGGGTCGACCACGAAGTTGGTCAACTCGAGCTTCGTGCTGCCCTTGCTGAACGTGAGCCCGCTGCCCTCGTGGACGACGTTGCCGACGATGTAGCCCGGCTGGTAGCTGTGGTTCGAGTGGATGGCGGCGAAGCCACCGGTGATCGGGAACGCCACCGTGGAGGTGGCGGCGTCGAAGGTGCCCTTGCCATTGGGGGCGACGGCCACACCGAGTGACTTCAGGGCGTCGGCGGTACCGGCGTCGAGCTTCACCGCGGTCTGCTTGCCACCCAGGCGGGAGATTTCGGTGGTCTTGTCGGTGGTTGCGTCATAGGTGTTCGCCGTGCCCTTGGCCACCAGGCGGACGACGCCCAGGGGCGTGCCGGCCTTCAGGGCCTTGTCGGCCGGAAGGGCGAAGGCCTTGTTGAGGGCGCCCACCGCCGTGGTGGTCAGCTTGGCGACGGTGCCGAACAGCACGACGTTGCCGGACTCCATGGTCACCTTGACGTTGGTGCCGTCGAGGGCGAGCAGGGGGATGCTCGGGCCGATGCCGGCGACGGTGCCGTACAGCATCGAGTTGCCCGGGTCGACGACGAAGTCGGAAAGGGCGACCGTGGTGCTACCGGCCTTCAACGTGAACCCGCTGCCCTCGTGGACGATCGAGCCCACGATGTTGCCGGGCTTGAAGGACGCGTCGCTGTGGATCTCGGCGTAGCCCGAGGTGATCGGGAAGGTGATCGTCGAGGTGGCGGCGTCGAAGGTGGCGGTGCCCGAGGGGGCCACGGCGACACCGAGGGTCTTGAGCGCGCCGGCGGTGCCGGAGTCGAGGATCACCGAGGTGCCGACGCCGGTCAGGCTGGGAATGGCGGTCACCGTGTCCGTGGCGGCCGACGGCGACGGCGTCGTCGATGCGCTGCTGGACGTGTCGGAGCTCTTGCTGCTCCCGCAGGCCGCCCCGGCTAGGGCGAGTACCCCGACCAGCGCGGTGAGGGAAGCCCTCTTCTTCATGTTCATTGGTCTCTCTCTCTTTTTCGCCTGTCCGGACGAGCGCGGCTCGCCCGGGCT
>JALYYN010000019.1 GCA_030946525.1 Actinomycetota bacterium
TGCGCCATCGAGGAGGTGCCGGCCTTCCTGGCCGCCGACTCGCCCAGCGCCTACTACTTCCCTCCGGCGGGCGACGGATCCCGTGGCGGCACGTACTACGTCAACACCCACAACCCGGGGGACAAGGCCCGGTACGAGACGGCGTCCATCGCCTTCCACGAGGCCATCCCCGGCCACCACCTGCAGCTCGCCATCGCCGCCGAGCTGACCGGCCTGCCCCGCTTCCGGCGGTTCTCCCTGGCCAACACCGCCTACGTGGAGGGCTGGGGCCTGTACGCCGAGCGCCTGGCCGACGAGATGGGCCTGTACCGCGACGAGATGGACCGGATCGGCATGCTGGCCGCCGACTCCATCCGCGCCTGCCGCCTCGTCGTCGACACCGGCATCCACGCCCTCGGCTGGACCCGCGCCCAGGCCATCGACTTCATGGCCGCCAACACGCCGGTGTCGGTCGAGGAGGTCACCGTCGAGATCGACCGCTACATCGGCATGCCCGGCCAGGCCCTGGCCTACAAGATCGGCCAGCGGGAGATTTTCCGCGTGCGCGAAGCGGCGCGCGCCGGCCTGGGCGACCGGTTCGACATCAAGGGCTTCCACGACGCCGCCCTCGGCTCCGGAGCCGTCCGCCTGCCGACCCTGGCCAGGGTGGTCGACGCGTGGGTCGCTTCGCAGAGGGCCTGATCAGCGCCAGCTCAGGCCGGTAGCCCCTTCCTCCACATCTCCAAGGCACACACGAGGCTCCGGTCAAGCCATCGGTCAAACCGCTCCGCAAGTTCTGTTTCGTCGTCCTTGTAGTTGAGCTGGAACAACTCGTTTGACGCCGTCTCGACCTTCGCCAAGGGCCGTTCTGTTTCGCCAGCCTGCTCACGATGCGAGTACGTCACCGTGGCGCCAACCAGGCCTCGATACTCCTGGCCGATGGCAGTGAGCGCGAGGACGACGTCCGCCTGAGAGCTGTCGGCGTGCGATCCATCCCTGAGTCCCAGCCGGACCCAGGACTCGTAGTCCCGGCGATTGGCGAAATACTCCAACGTTCTGGCCGCCTCAAGCGTTTGGAACCGGAACCAATGCGTTCGATCCGGGTCGCTGTGATCGTCGTCAGCGAACACACGGAATTCGGGATATGCGGTCCCTACCTGACTCTCGAGCTCCTCGGCGACGGTCGTAAAGCGGCGGAGGGCCTGCGCATGCAAGATATTTGCAAGCTGCTTGGCCCGTTCCCACTCGCTCCGGCGGTCCTCGGTGCGCTTGGCAAATATCTCACCGATTGACGCTATGACCTGATCGACTCGGTGGCGCTCGCCGATCACCTCCCGGGCGATAGCGAGAGCGTCCACCAGCGCTTTGCGCTCCAGAGCGACGAACGTGGCAGCGAGCGCTCTCAGGTCTCCGTCGTCGGCCTCCTCCAGAGCGGCGATGTAGGTGTCTCGGTGGTCACGGGTTACGACGAGCGGGAACCATCCGGCTCGAATTGAGACCAACGAAGCCAACGCGCGAGCGACGCGGCCATTGCCGTCCTGGAAGGGATGGATCTGGGTGAACCGGTGGTGGAGCCAGGCAGCTTCGACCTCGGGTGCCACGCCAGCGGTCTCGTGTGCCAAATGAAGAGCTACCAGGCGTTCCATCTCAGGCGCGACTTGCTCGGGGGGGCAGTACTCGTGCGTCGTGCCGTCGGGACGACTGGGATTGTTGGGCCGCAGCTTCCAATCGCCGTGGATCAGAGGCATCTCGACAGAGTTGCCGAACTGGTCCCTTCCTGATGCCGTGTTCTGGTGTCGAGTCATGAGGGCATGTAGTTCTTTGACGAACGACGTCGATATCTCCCGGCTTCGACCGACGATGTCGAAGAGCCACTCGACAGCTTCCTGCTGGTCGCGGATGATTTGCACGACTGTCTCGGGATCTTGATCTGTCGCTCCATGAGGGATCAGACTGGAGTCGATGCCGCGGTCGATCAGCAGCTCGGTTGTCCCTCGATCAAGAGTGTAAATCCTCTCGATTACCCCGGTCTCGATCGCCCACTGCCGTTGCAGACGCTCGTTGAAACGGCGAAGTGCCTCGTCACCGATCAGCGACTCCCGCTGTTCCTCCCAAACTGCGCTCAGCGCTCGGAGCTCACGAGAGGCCAACGATTCCCAGCCTTCCGGCAGATCCTCGATCGGTGTCCAGTGGTGCCCGATCAGTGGTCCGTCAACGGGACGTCCGCCGGGCGCGCTCATGCGGCCGAGCCTATGGCCGTTGTCTACGCTGCCCGACCATGCCCGACAAGATCACCGCGGCCGCCGACGGAACCCTCACCGTGCCCGATGAGCCGATCATCCCGTTCATCCGGGGCGACGGCACCGGGGTCGACATCTGGCCGGCCACCCGGCTGGTGTTGGACGCAGCGGTGGCCAAGCGGGGAAAGCGCATCGAGTGGGTGGAGGTGCTGGCCGGGCAGAAGGCGTTCGACGAGACCGGCTCCTGGCTGCCGGAGGAGACTGTCGCCTCCTTCGCCGAGCATGTCGTGGGCATCAAGGGCCCACTGACCACGCCGGTGGGCGGGGGCATCCGCAGCCTCAACGTCGCCCTGCGCCAGCTGCTCGACCTGTACGTCTGCCTGCGCCCGGTGCGCTGGTTCCAGGGCGTGCCGTCGCCGGTGAAGCACCCCGAGAAGGTCGACATGGTGATCTTCCGGGAAAACACCGAGGACGTCTACGCCGGCCTGGAGGTGGAGCAGGGGACGGCGGACGCGGCGAAGCTGATCGAGTTCTGCAAGGCGACCTACGGCTGGGACATCCGCCACGACTCCGGCCTCGGGCTGAAGCCGGTGTCCATCACCGGGTCGAAGCGGCTGATCCGCGCCGCCATCGAGTACGCGGTGCGCAAGGGCCGGACGTCGGTGACCCTCGTGCACAAGGGCAACATCCAGAAGTTCACGGAGGGGGCGTTCCGGGCCTGGGGCTACGACCTAGTGCGCGAGGAGTTCGCCGACGTGGCGGTGGGCTGGGACGACCTGGCTGCCGAGAAAGGCAGTAACGGGAATCCGGGCGACAGGATCCTGGTCAAGGACGTGATCGCCGACATATTCCTCCAGCAGGTGCTGACCCGGCCCGAGGACTTCGACGTCATTGCCACCACCAACCTGAACGGCGACTACGCCTCGGACGCCCTGGCCGCCCAGGTGGGCGGGATCGGCATCGCCCCGGGGGCCAACATCAACTACGTCACCGGCGCAGGGATCTTCGAGGCCACCCACGGCACCGCGCCGAAGTACGCGGGCCAGGACAAGGTCAATCCCGGCTCCCTGCTCCTCTCCGGCGTCCTGATGCTCGAGCACCTGGGCTGGGAGGACGCGGCCGACGACGTCGTCCGGGCCCTCGAGGCCACCATCGCCGACCGGATCGTCACCTACGACTTCGCCCGCCTCACCGAGGGCGCCACCGAGGTCAAGACGTCGGAGTTCGCCGCCGCCATCGTGGAACGCCTGTGAATTTCGCACTCGCAAGCAAAGCTTGCTCGGCGAGTTGGATCGTGCTCCGCCTGCCCGGCAGAGCCGGTCAGCCTCCGCCGTCCTTCTCGGCCGGCAGCCGGATGGTGGCCGGCTTCGCCGGCGAGGGCGGCCGCCCGCGTGGGTGGCCGTCGGGCGCGAATGTGACCCCATGAAGGTGACGATCGCGGGGGCGGGGTTTTATGGGTCGACGCTGGCCCAGCGGGTGGCGGAGGCGGGCTACGCGGAGGAGGTCGTCCTCACCGACATCGTCGAGGGCAAGCCGCAGGGCCTGGCCCTGGACCTGATGCAGAGCCGGCCGCTGGCCGGGTTCGAGACCCGGGTCACCGGCAGCAACGACTACGCCGGCACGGCCGGCTCGGATATCTGCGTGATCACCGCCGGCGTGCCGCGGAAGCCGGGCATGAGCCGGATGGATCTGTTGGAGACCAACGCCCGCATCGTGGCCGGGGTCACCCGGACCTTGGTGGCGGCGTCGCCGGGCACCATCCTGATCGTCGTCTCCAACCCCCTCGACGAGATGACGGCCCTGGCCGCCCACGTGTCCGGACTGCCCCGGTCCCGGGTGATGGGGCAGGCCGGGATGCTCGACACCGCCCGGTTCCGGCACTTCGTCGCCGAGCGCCTGGGCGTGCCGACCGCCGACGTCACCGCGATGACCCTCGGATCCCACGGCGACACCATGGTGCCGGTCCCGTCGCAGACGAGCGTGGGCGGCCGCCCGCTGGCGGACGTGCTCGACGCCGCGGCGATCGACGAGATCGTGCAGCGGACGAGGGACGGCGGGGCGGAGATCGTGGCCCTGCTGAAGACGGGCTCCGCCTACTTCGCCCCGGCGGCGGCGGCCGAGTCCATGGTTCGGGCCGTCGCCACCGGGTCCGACGAGGTGCTGCCGGTCAGCGCGTGGGTGGAGGGCCCGTACGGGATCACCGGCGTGTACGTCGGCGTGCCCGCCCGGCTCGGGCGCAGCGGGGTCGAGGAGGTCGTGGAGCTGCCTCTCGCCGGCGGCGAGATCGCCGCGCTGCGGGCGGCGGCGGACGCGGTCCGGGCCAAGCAGCGCGAGGTGGTGGCGCTACTCGCCTGACCGGCTCTTGGACCGCATCATGACGAAGAGCGGCGCCATGACGAATCCGATGCCGGACAGGGGCACGAGCAGGATGGCGAGGGTCCGCAGCATGGTGGAGCCGGCCATCATGGCGAAGAAGAACAGGCCCACCGCGGCCAGCAACAGCAGGACCGGCGTCATCACCAGGTGGTCGGTGGGCTTGTGGGCGACGGCCACGTACGGCGCGTCGTCAAGATCCTCCGGGTCGCCGTCGTCCTCGTCGTCGTCCAGCGGGCGCCAGTCCCACGACGGCGGCGTCGCAGGCCGGGGCGGTGGGGGCGGGGTCGGCCTCCCGAGGACCCGGTCGTAGTCCTGGCGCCGGACCGGGTCGCGCAGGACGTCCCAGGCCACGTTGATGGCCGCCATGGCCGCGGGGTCGGCGTCGGGGGCCACGTCGGGATGGTGGCGCAGGGCGAGCAGGCGGTAGGCCCGCTGGATGTCCTCAACCGGCGCGGTGGGCTCGACGCCCAGCCGGTCGTAGTGGGTCGGCGCGCTCAATAGGTCGTGGCCGCGGCCATGCCGGCCATGCCCGCACCCAGCGCGGCCAGCGCCTCCTGGTGCGCCACCAGCAACCCGATCGACCCCTGCAGCTGGAGCCGGCCGGCGGCGAAGGCAGCAGCCGGGCTGAGGTGACCCTGGCTGATGGCCGACGCGGTGGCGTAGTCCTCCGTGAGGTCCACGTCGGCGGCGCCGGGCCCGGGTTCCACGCTGAACGTGCCCCGGTCGATGCGGATGGTGAACTCGACGTCACCGTCGGGTCCGCCGGTGATGCGCTGGTGGACGGCCAGGGAGACGTCGTGCGCAGGCGCCGACACGGCGGACGCTATGCGCTCCAGCCACTCAGGGCTCAGGAACCTCACCGCGCCATTGTCGCATTACCGTTCCCAACGGTGGAAGGGAGCGAGGTCCGGCCCGCGGACGAGGGTCGCCACGCCGTCCCTCCCGGCCAGTCGGCGGGCTGGGAGGAGTCCTGGTACCTGGATTTCGCCGCCGCCGACGGCGCCCTGGCCGGCTACGTGCGC
>JALYYN010000049.1 GCA_030946525.1 Actinomycetota bacterium
GAATGGGAGACGGCGAGAGCGGGTAGGCGAACGGGGCGGGAGGCGGCGCTCTCAACGGCCGTGATCCTTCGCCAACCCCTGACACGCGAGGAGACCGACATGACCGAAAACACCGAGATCGAGGCCATGACCGACGAGGAGCTGGCCGCCGAAGGCGCAGAGGAGCTTCCCGACCGTGAGGCCATGTCTCTGGTCAACGCCAACATCGCTGCGCCCATCAACGCCGCCGTGGCCGCGAATGTCCTGAGCGACCACTCCACCGCCATCGCCAACGCTCAGCAGACGACGCCCATCACCCAAGGCATTTAACCCGGGTGACGGTCCGCAAGGTGGTCAGCCGCACCAAGGACGGCAACGTCGTGTCGGCCGTGAACGCCGTCGTGGCGTCGTCATCAGGCCAGCCGGACACCACTGTGGCGGCCACCAGCACCCAGCATGTCGAGATCATCCAGCGAAACGGTCACACCGAGGTGCGAGAGCACCACTCGAACAACAAGGAGTCATGAACATGGCAGAGAACGAGATCGAAGGGCTGAGCGACGCCGAAATGGCCGCCGAGGGAGCGGAGGAGCTTCCCGACCGGGAGGCCATGTCGCTGGTCAACGCCAACGTTGCCGCCCCTGTCAACCTGGCCGCTGCGCTCAACGTGGCCTCGGATCACTCCGTGGCTTACGCCAACGCCCAGCAGACCGCACCCATCACCCAGGGCATCTAGGTCCCGCCGGCGGGGCTAGCCCGCCGCTATGTCGAACGCGATCGGGGGCCATCCGAGATGGTGGCCCTCGATCATTTCCTCCCCGGATCTGGCGTTGCGGCTGATCCGGCCAGATCGAGTTCCCAGGCCACCAGGGAACCCTACGAAAACCCCGCCCCGGTCGTTCCCGACGATCACCTCGACGCGGTGATCACGATCGGCGCCCTCTGCGCTGAGTTGCGCGGCCACCGGGTCGAACGCCGCCTCCCCATGCGCCAGCTCGCCGTCGGCCCACTCATTCGCCCCGATGGACCGGCGCAGGTGCCGGCTCCGACCAGGGCGCTTCCCGAGCAGGGTCAAGCGCCATGGACACTGACGGTGCAGGGGCGTGCTCGGCGAGCACCCGGGTCCCGCCGCCTCGTCGAGGTACCTCGACGTCGCCCGATGCCCACCCAGACGACGCCGGCCTTGGGACCGATCGAATCGAACCCATCCGCCGAGCACACGAGACGGCGTTGAGCCATCCTCCGCTCCCTCGTCGCCGCCCCACTACATGGCTGAGGCGACGCTGATGTTCTTGAGCGCCTCTCGCTTGGAGAGCCCGGACAGAACCTTGGCGCCCTTACCCTCGACGAAGGCGACGACCGCGTCCGGTTCGACCTGCGCCAGGTCCCGCAGGATCCAGCCGATGGCCTTGCGGATGAAGAAGTCCGGGTGCTCGGCGCGAGTCAGGCACGCCGCCAACACCCACTCCCGGTCGATGGTGTCGCCCCAACCGCCCATATGGATGAGAGCGCTTCGGGTCAGCCACAGATCATCGCCGCACAACCACCGGTCCATCGTGGCCCGCAGTTCGGGATGGCGGCGGACGACCTGGCCGACACCGACCCGGGCCAGAGGGTCGCAGGTGTCCCACCACGGGCCGGTGATGATCCATCGGCTGACGTGGTCGATGAATGCAGGCGACGCCGCCGTGGCGAAGCGGCCAGCGAGGAGACACCCGGCGTAGCGGTGCTCCCGCTCGGGCCGCGCCCAGAGCATGTCGACGGCGAGGACCACGTCCGCCTCATCGACAGGCGGCCCGGCCGCCGCCAACGCGGTCTGAACGACAGCGTTCCGGGCCGGCGCCCTCACGCCGAGGAATGGGAACTGGTGCCGCATGTAGGCGCTCATGGGCCCAGCGTCCGCCGCCACGGCGGCATCGGCCAGGCCGCTCACCACCGACGCCACCCATCCATCAGCCCAGGACCCCACTCGGCGACGCTGCGTGGCACCCGGGGGACGGCCCGTCCCACTTCGGACGGCCCGTCCCCGGAGGCCCGGATGTCGCGGCTGGCCGGGTCTGTCACAGAAATGCGGATCAGCGGTCGCAATCGCCAACCGCACCTCGAAGCGCGAGGTAGCCGCGTTCGACGCCTCCAGTGACGGTGATCACGTGGGTACGGACGCGTTCAGCTTCGATCTTCCGGAGTTGTGCGCACGACTCGGCAATCGCCGTGGCTACGGCCGCCCCGCCCACGTCG